>RKRO01000159.1 GCA_007571355.1 Candidatus Poribacteria bacterium
GCGGAAGGGAATGATCCAAGAAGCGGAGGATGCGATGGCGAAGTCGCAGCAGCTGCAGATGGGAGCGTCTGTTTCGTCTGGGTGATTTCTGAAGGGATACTGAGGTTTTACAATGCCAAATACCACTTTACTTGATCCGACTTCTCAAGGCGACGTATCGGCAAAATTTCTCGCGCCGCGACTTGACAGGCTCGATGGAAAAGTGATGGGCCTACTCAACATCACGAAGAACGGTAGTGATATTTTTTTGGATCGTATTGCTGAATTGATGCAGGAACGGTTTGACCTTGCTGAAGTGATTCATGTCAAGAAACCGACCTTCTCGCGGCCTGCACCGACCGAATTGCTCGTTGAACTGGCGGAGCAGACAGATTTTGTGATTGAAGGGCTCGCCGACTGAGGATCGTGTATATCGTGCAGTATGCACGACGGAAGTGCTTTAGAGGAACGCGGGGTGCCGAGTGTAGCGGTCTGTACGGAGGTTTTCTTCGCTGCTGGTAAAGTCCAAGCGCGTGTGCTGGGTCACAGCGATCTGGAACCGCTCACCGTTGCGCATCCGATTCAGAGTTTGACCCCGGATCAGATTCGTGAACGTGCGGAGGGTGCGGTTGAAGAAATCGTCGAACGGTTGACAAAGAACGGCACTGCGTAATTCAGGAAAAAAAATAAAACGCCATAGGGACTCCTTAGTTACGGCACAACGAAGTGTGCCTACTAATCTACCCTACGGCGTTTTATCGTTTAAATTCCCGTCATCGCGTAAGCCGTGAAAAAATGAGTTTATTTATTTTTACCTGCCATTTTAATGGGGAAATTATCGGTCTCAAGGATCGCTTGCCCGGTTGCGTTCCAGAAAAGATCACCGGGTCCAACAGCGTGCCATGTTCCATCGAGAAAAGTCATAACCACCGCATCTTTCTCTTCCGCTGAAAGTGTGCTGTGGGGAAACCTATCCTCGGGACCCCAATTTGCGTAAGTGAGCGGTTCTCCGTTATCCCACTGCCATTGTCCCTCTTTTTCAGCGTCGCTGAGTCCAATCCAATAGAGTCCATTGTCAAAGGCTCCTGACAACCACTTCTGTTCTGCTTCGCTGTTAATAGTGACAAGGTATGCGTTGTCAACATCGGCTTTGGCACGTGCATCGGCAAGACTTTTGGCTCTAATTCGTTTGTAAGCGTGCCCATTTTCGGGGTTCACCACAATCACAGACCATGGATGTGTCTCATCAGCGTATAGGATCTGCCAAGGGTGCATCGCCTGAACATTCATCTCTCTCTCAGTAGAAGCTGGTGTTTTAACAGGCAAATCTCCTTTTTCGAGGAATGCCGTATAGGTTTCTCCATCACTATCCACCTCAACCGCTTCCCATCGGCCAGTGAATCCAACAATGGCGTAATCTTTCATCTCGGTGTTGCCCCCCTCGGCTGTATGATGATACCTTTCCTCCCAGTTGATGTATTCAACAGGTTCACCGCTGTGCCAGACCCATTTTCCTTCCTCGGCGACATCGCTGAGTCCGATCCAAAAGAGTTCGTGCCGAAACGCGTTTCTTATCCATACTTCTTCTGCTCTATCATTAAGGGTAACAATATAGGCATTTTCTACGGCAGCCTGGGCAATTGCATCGACGATATCTTCACAGTAGATTCTTTTGTAAGCGTGCCCATTTGCTGGATTCACTACCCACACCGCCGGCGGATGAAGCAATCTTTCTAACGCAGCGCAAGCTTGATCTGATGTTTGTCGGGCATCTTGCGTCGGATTGCCGTTGAGTGTTAAAAGAAACGGAACTTGCGGTTTTTCCCCATCAATAATAAATGAGTCGGTTTTTGCGATATACCCACGGTATTCAACACTCAAAATATAGATGTGAGGTTCATCGTCTTCTCTAAGGTCTTTGAGAAAAAATCCTTCCGCATCGGTCTGCTTTGTGTCTAGTGAATTCCCCCAACCGCTGCCATCCAGATCCGTGTGTAGTAACTGAACACGAATGTGAGCATTGGGGAGTGGTGTTCCGTTGATGGAGACAACTCGTGCGCGAATTTGTTTTTGGGGGATCGGGATACGTTCCTGCGAAACGGTGGAGAACGACGTAAAGAAGGAAAGCACTAAAACCCCAACGATAAATTTCAACTTTTGTCTGGCACCTTGAGAATTCATGGTAAATTTTCCCTTTATATACGGCTTGTGCTAGTTGTCTTTTCGGTCCTTCCGTGAGTCAATGTTTAGGACAGCCTTTGATGAAACTCAAAGACCTCGTTCCTGCATAGGCGAACTCAATACAAACAGGATTAATTAGCACAAGTCGTTTTATATGTGAAATTGTAACACCATCGACTCGCCGGACTGTAAATCGCCCCACTGCTGCAATAGTGTCCGTAATTTCCGGCACATCACCTCAAGTTGTTTATCTGTGATGTTTACGGGAAGGGTTGCACTGTGTTCTCGAAATACCCCGTTGGAATTAGCGTCTTGGACATTCGGCGTGTTAGGAAAATCTGCCTGCAGCAGTGCCACAATCGGCTCGGTATCCATTGCTTCTTTCGGAATTTCAAAAGGACGTTGCGCTTTGGGTTCACTGAAATCGGGTATGTCATACCCTTTTGCGACGAGTCCGAAGAAGGCATTTTCAAAGCCGAGCGTTGTTTCAACAACATAATGTGCGAAGTCATGATGCACAAACCCGCGATGGAGATATGTCCACGTGACGCTTCCATCGTCTCGGATACAGGTGAGCGTATCGGGTTTGTGTTTTGATTGATTTTTGCCTTTTTTGAAACGGATAACCATTTTTAAGTAGCATAGTTTTGAATTTTGAAGGTTACGAAATGGGTGAGGCGAGGTCCGTGGACCTCGCCGTAAGGAGTGTTCAAGGTTGGTTTATTGGACGAAGATAAATTCCCGCGATGAGATGAGTGCCCAGAGAAGGTCTTCGCTCCCTGCGCGGCGTTTCGGACTCTCAGCGAGGTACGTTTTAGCGGTTTCAAGTTCGCTATCCGTCGGAAACCGACTCAGGGTGATAAGGTACAACTCGGTGATGAGTTCGCGATTGTTGCGTTTCGCTTTCAGCAAACGGGTGAGCACACCGTCGGACTTTCTTAGCTTTTGATGGACATCACGCGAGTTAATCATATAGAGTGCCTGTGTTAGCGTCGGCTCCAGTTTTGGATCCAAATCACCGAGGAACTCTCTCCCAGAACGTCCATAAAGCGATAAGAAGCGCGAACTCACCGGTAACGGTAGTTCCACAGAACGCGTGCCAATCGGAAAACGCCCGTACTTCTCTGTGGTCCCCGTAACGTCATTTACAACATCTAACAATATCTGTGCCATCAGAGGCCGCGGGTAGAAACGTGAGAAGAAGCGATCATCCAATTGATTTGTTTCATTCGGTGCTGCAGAGAGTTGGTAGGTCCGCGAATTGAGAATGAGTCTGATGACGTGTTTCGTATCAAACCCACTTTGCACGAAGGCATCTGCCAACGCTTCGAGCAGTCCCTCAACGCTTGGTGGCGTTGTGGCGCGCATATCGTCGACAGGATCAACGATCCCTCTACCGAAATAGTGGCTCCAGATGCGGTTCACAGTCGCTTTCGCGAAGTACGGGTTCGTTGCGGATGTCATCCAATCGGCGAGTACGTGCAGAATATCGTCCTGAGAATTCGGAGAGAGCGACTCACCCCCGAGGAACGTTGGTTGTGCGATTTGCCCCCGGTTCCCTTCTACAGATTGATTTCTAACGCGTCCGTTGGGATCATAGGAGATGACCTGTTCTTGGTAGAGTTCACCGCCCTGGGTTCTGAGTTTTCCGGTGAAGGCGGCAAAGTTCCAATAGTCATCAGTTGTCCATTGGTCAAACGGGTGCTTATGACATCTGGCACAGCTCAGTCGGATACCGAGAAATACCTGTGCGGTCGTCTCGGCTCTGCCTGCGGCTTGCCGCTCAATACGGTAGTAGTTTGCGGGCCCGTGCTGGTAAGTGCTGCCTCGCGCTGTGATGAGTTCTCGGACGAACGTGTCGTAAGGTCTATTTGTCGTGACTGCCTCATGTACCCACTCGTGGAAGAGTGTCGCCCCGCGTTCGCCGAAGTTACCGTTTCCTAAGGTCCGCGGATGGATACGCAACATGTCGGCTAATTTCAGCGTGCGTAGGTTAACCCACGCCGGCGTATCAAGCAGCATATCAATGAGGTTCGAACGTTTGTCGGGGCTCTTATCCTCGAGGAATGCTTTCACCTCATCTGGTGTGGGAAGCCGACCAGTGGTGTCCAAATAGACTCTGCGCATAAACGTGGCATCGGTTGTCAACGCAGACGGACGGATATTCAGTTTTTCGAGTTTGGCGAGTACAAATTCATCAATGAAGTTATTGGGTGTGAAAGCCTCGGCTTCTGATACCGGGTCTGTTTCAGCGTTTCTCGGAATCGTTACAAACGCGGCATCAACGACCCCTAAGAAACGTGCAATAATCGCGGTCCCGCCCCATCGGACGCTTGTTACTTCGCCGTTGTGAGATACTTCAGCGACAGGTGCGTCTTTGGATTCATAGACGGCTTTCGCGGTCACATCTTCAACAGAGCCGTCGGAAAAATGGGCGAGAACTTTTAATTGTGCGGTTTGCCCGACATCGGATAGCACAAAAGTACTCGGTTCAATTTCAAGTTTCCTCAAGCGTGGTTCGTCATCGGAAAAAGGCGCGCCTGCTTCGATCCATTGCAGAATTTTTAGTCCATCTGCTGAGTTTGGATCGAACCGCAAACCGCCTTCGTGTGGCACCTGTCCAGTCGGTTTGAGAAAAAAGAGGCTCTGATCGGGTTCGAGTAGGTTAATGCGCCTCCCGCGGTTGTGGTGAACGATCGGTTCATAATCCAATTCGGGATTCAGAGTCAACAGCGAGAGATTTAACCCGCCTTGTCCCCCGAATTTTCCGTGACACATCCCGGTTGAACACCCTTGTTTGTCAAGGATCGGCGCAATATCTTTCAGAAATTTGACTGATAACTCGGTGGGTTCGGTGCCGCTAAATTCAGGACTATTCGGCGCGGGGTTATTGGTTGTGTTCGCTTGTGTCGTGAATGATGTTGCTAACAGCAAGAGAGCAGATAGCAGCACAACAGCAAATGTAGCATATTGAGCGGTTACGTGTGCAGCATAAAGGTTTTGCCTTGTGGTTCTCAATAGGTGTCTCATGCGAATACCTCCGTGAAAACTTCGGTTACATGTTCTACAAACAGAAACTTAATACCTTTTTGGATGTCTTCGGGTACTTCGGTAAAATGTTTTTCGTTGCCTTGTGGCAGAATAACTTTCTTAATGCCTGCCTGTTTCGCTGCGAGTATTTTTTCCTTCACGCCGCCGATAGGTAAAACTCTGCCTCTGAGGGTAAGTTCACCGGTCATGGCGACATGGGGACTGATCGGGTGCTGTGTTGCAATAGAGGCGAGTGCGGTTGCAATCGTAATACCTGCTGAGGGCCCGTCCTTCGGGATCGCCCCTGCGGGTACATGTACGTGGATATCCTCCTCCAAGATGCTTGGATCAAATTTGAGGGTGTCAGACTGGGATTTGACGTAGCTGAGCGCGGCTTGTACGGATTCCTGCATGACATCTCCGATCTGGCCAGTGATACGCAATTGGTTGTTGGTATTTGTCTTTTTGGTGGTAGCGATCTCAATAAAAAGGATTTCACCACCCGCGGGTGTGACAGACAATCCCGTTGCGACACCGACATCGGCTTTACGTCCTGCGATTTCGGAATCAAACTTCGCGGGGCCTAAATATTGTTGAATATCCTTTGCTGTAATCGTTGTCGGTTTAGTGTTCCCTTCAGCGACGCGGCGGGCGACTTTTCGGCAGAGGGTCCCGAGTTCTCGTTCCAAATTTCGGACACCTGCCTCGCGTGTATATTCACTAATCACTTTGTCAATCGCTGCATCTTTGATATTGATCAGATCATCTTCGAGCCCGTTTGTGGTCAACTGGCGAGGGATTAGATACTGTTTGGCAATAATCTGTTTCTCGTTGGCGGTGTAGCCTGGGAGTTCTATTGTCTCCATCCGGTCGCGCAGCGGCGGGGGAATCGTATGAAGCTGATTTGCGGTTGTGACAAACATCACTTTCGATAGGTCAAATGGGACATCGATGTAATTGTCCGTAAACGAATGGTTCTGTTCTGGATCAAGGACTTCCAAGAGCGCGGAAGCGGGATCCCCTCGAAAATCGGATCCGAGTTTGTCGATTTCATCAAGCATAAAGACAGGGTTGTTTGATTCTGCTTGCCGTAGTCCTTTGACGATGCGTCCCGGCATTGAACCGATGTAGGTGCGTCGGTGCCCACGGATTTCGGCTTCATCGTGCATACCACCGAGCGAGATGCGTACAAATTTCCTGTTCATTGCGCGTGCAATAGACTTACCGAGTGAGGTTTTCCCGACACCCGGCGGCCCGACGAAACAGAAGATGGGCCCCTTCATATCGGCTTTGAGAATGCGTATTGCAAGATGCTCTAATATCCGTTCTTTGATTTTTTCCAAATCGTAGTGATCGGCATCCAGTATCTCTTTCGCCTCAGTGAGATTTAACGAATCTTCGGTGCTAATGGCCCAGGGGAGGTTCAGCAACCAGTCCAAGTAATTCCGAGAGACGGCCGATTCGGGCGAGAACGACTGCATTTTAGAGAGCCGTTTCAGTTCTTTTTCGGCTGCCTGTTTCGCCTTATCTGGCATTTCGGTGTTTTGTAGTTGTTCGCGCATCTCATCGATTTCGAGGCTTAAGTCGTCTGCTTCACCGAGCTCGGTTTGAATGGCTTTAAGTTGTTCTCGAAGGTAATATTCGCGTTGCCCTTTATTAATCACAGCTTGTGCGTTATTTTGGATCTTGCTTTCTAATTCGTGCAAATCAAGTTCTTTCGCGAGGATAATCGCAAGCGTATTCAAGCGTTCCTGGATAGACACTGCTTCCAAAATACGCTGCTTATCGTGCGGTTTTAAATCTAAGACGGCTGCGATATAGTCTGCAAGATGTCCGGGTTCATCGATCATCGTCCTTGTTATGCTCCCGTATTCTTCTTGGTAGCGTGACGACATTTGAACGATACGTTGGAACATTTCATCATTGCTGCGGACGAGTGCCTCGACTTCCAGATTCATCTCTGTATTCGGTATGAGATTTTCATCTTCACTGCCGACAATGTTGACGCGCGCCTTGATGAAAGGCTCGGTGTGCACAATTTCCGCAATCGTCACGCGTTCGCGGCCGTGCGCGAGGAATAGGACATCCTCATCGTCGGTTTTATATCGAAGGATATGAATCAAACTCCCGATTGGACTGAGGTCACTCTTTTTAATTTTTTTGATTTCTTTTTTTGAAAGTTCTTTTTTCGGGCGAAAAATGCA
>RKRO01000287.1 GCA_007571355.1 Candidatus Poribacteria bacterium
GGTATAAATTGAGTGAAAACCTATTCAAATAATTCATTATAACACTATCAGAACAAAAACTGCAATCAGATACCCAAAAGGAACCCTATGGCACAGACAGAAAAAATACGGATTGGGCATAGCCCGGACTCCGATGACGCATTTATGTTCTACGCGCTCGCGAAAGGGTTGATTCCAACGGAGCCGTTTGAAATCGTTCACGTGATTGAAGATATTGAGACTTTAAATCAGCGAGCACTCGCGGCGGAACTTGAGGTTACAGCCATCTCAGTTCATGCCTACGCTTATGTTGCCCAAGATTACGCGATCATGCCTTGTGGTGCCAGTATCGGCGATCGTTATGGGCCGCTTGTGGTCTCGAAAGCACCCCTTGAGGACCTTGAGGGGAAGCGCATTGCTATACCCGGAAAAATGACAACCGCCTATCTTACGCTCAGCCTCTTTCAACCAAACTTTGAAGCAGAGACGCGTCCGTTTGACAAAATATTGGACGCTGTCCAACAAGACGAGGTAGACGCTGGGCTCATTATTCATGAAGGCCAACTAACCTACGCCCGAGAGGGACTTCACAAAGTCATCGATTTGGGTGAGTGGTGGCACGAGGAAACCGGACTCCCCTTGCCGCTCGGTGCTAATGTCATTCGCCGTGACCTTGGTACTGAAAAAATACGTAAGATAACGGCACTCTTGAAACAGAGCATTCAATATTCACTCGACCATCGCTCGCGCGGGTTAGAATACGCGATGACCTACGCCCGCGACATGGAAACCGCACTTGCAGACAAATTTGTCGGCATGTACGTCAATAACTACACGCTCGATTATGGCGATAAAGGAAGAGCAGGAGTCCGCGAATTGCTACGTCGCGGTAACGACGCAGGCATAATACCACACCGTGTCGATGCTGATTTCGTTACCCTCGAATAGTCCGCGGATGCCGTTCTAATATACCGAAGGAAGACGTTTCGCTTTGAGGGTGAAATCGGAAACTATGGATACGAAACGCCGTAGACTGTTCCATTTAGAAGACGCTGACGGTAAGGAACTCGCAAACGGGATCCTATACGATGAGGGGAATGTACAAGTGTTGTGGCGTATAGATCGCGGTTACACAGCGGAACAGTACGCCTCCGTTAACCTTGTATTGGATTTAATACCAGGGATTAGAGTGTTCCGACTTGAAGATACCGCCAAGTGATACGTCGATGGGGTCGTACGTCGGATAGCCATTGCAGCGGCTCTAACGCAGCCTCCGATCCCCTAACTTGATAATTTCGCCGCTCTCCTGAGCGACATACATATAACCGAGTCCATCTAAGGCTACACCCTCTTGCTCGTCACCGGGCAAGAGGTATCTACTTAAAATCGCGCCCTGCCGATTCATCTCGACCAAAAGATTGGTGGTATCACTAATTAAGATCAGAAGATCGTCTTGCGTGTCATAAACGAGCCCCGAAATGTCTATGAAATCCATTTTGTAAGCGTTAATAATCGTACCCTCTGACTTCCGACCCGTGGCAGTACGCAGTGGCACAACGATTTCACAGACAACAGAGGGCTCATCCTTTTCTTTGAGACTGAACGATTGGTTGCCGACCCAAAAAGTCCCGCCTTCCGCATGCAAAGCGTCTGGCACAAAAGCGATCGCCTCGATCCCCATACCCCCCTTCTTCAGGAGTTGTTCTCCTTTAAAATCTCTGAGGATCTTGAATTCTCTCTGGATCGTGAGCATCGCTGGATCAATTTCGATGATCGCTTCATCACCTTCAACCGCGGCATACAGCAGACCTGTCGCCGGATCCACTGTAATTCCTTCGATGTCGAGTTCGTTTACACCCTTGGCTTGGATGTGCTGTCCATTTGGATTGATCTCATAAACGATGCCTGAATCATCTGCAATAAAGAGACTCTTCCGGGACGCGTGATATGTAATGCCGGAGGGTTCCGATATCTGTTTGTTTGTAATATCTCCGATCCAATTATAAGGGAGGGGCATCGGGCGCGATCCCGCTGTCTGCTGCGTTTTAGACTGATCCATCCGCACTAAAAAATAGACCAGAATCCCACTGATACCGATGATTAGAATGACAAGAAGCACCCTTTTGTAGGACATCAGATTCACCATGTTTTATTATCCTAAAGACTTGTGCGGCAAAATGCTATCTATACTTTATCATATTTGCTTGCGTGAAGCAAGCAAAACAGAAGCATTTAATAGCATGTCGACTGTTTGATAGAAATTATCTGCAGAAAATTCTTTATGTTTTCCTTGACAAACCGTCATGACTAATGCTATTATATTTTAACTTGCAATTTCTGTATAGGGATTATGCCTCAGAACAAGGAGCAGTGTATGACGAACATGCCGAGGCTCGTCGTTGAAGTTTTTGAACACGTCAATTTTCGTGGACGGAAATTGACATTGATCGAATCGGTGCCGAACACCTCAGACATCGGAGCACAAGATATTATATCTTCGATCAAAATTTACAAAGGCCCAGGATTCAACGCGTCCCCAAACTACAAGGCTATTTTTCATGAGCATGGGAACTATAGAGGACGGCGGTTGGTACTGGCACCTGGGTTCTATCCGAATATTCATGACATTCCGTATAACTTCGGGGATGCAATTACCGCTATCAGTTTTAGTCCATCCGCACACCCGACACCACCGGAGTACGGTGCCGTTCCCGTTATCATCGAAGTGTTTCGAGATGTAGACTATAGCGGGCAGCGGAGCGTCATTATGCGTGATGTCAGCTCAGTCTTCGAGATCGGCATGAATGACACAATATCTTCAATTCGCATCCGCCGCGGGCCCAGTTTCCCATTTAGCGGGTGTCATATTATCTTCTATGAACATGTGAATTTTGAAGGACGACGGTTAAACCTTAGCTTGAACTCGCGGGAATTCCAATTAGGACTTCGGAACCTCAGGTCACTGCCACACTCACAATCCTTTTCGGATATTATCTCTTCCATAAAGATTGTACCATTAGGTATATTCCGCGTTTTGATTGTCGTCGGCGACAATATGACACATGAACCGGCAGTGTTGGAGTCATTGACAACAATTGAAGGCTTGGAATTCCAATTCACAACTGTGCATGTCAATGACAATCCAGAAAATCGCGGCGATCCCAACAATGCAGTCAAACTCTCAAGCATCGCACTTTCAAACTACGACATCATC
Organism: Candidatus Poribacteria bacterium; assembly: GCA_007571355.1. Lineage (GTDB taxonomy): Bacteria > Poribacteria > WGA-4E > WGA-4E > WGA-3G > WGA-3G. The sequence continues at coordinate 3,194 of RKRO01000287.1, forward strand.
TGGTTTACATGGTTTGCTACTGGGCATGATGGGGAATATTTCATTGAGGATGCTGATGAGGAAATTCAGGATTTTGTCCGAAAAGGCGGAATCGTCTGGGCTTCCGCTATGGACAATAACATCGTACCCCCTGATGGTGTTCATACAAGTGAACCGCAATGGCGGGGTGACTGGCTGCCAGTTAACCGACATCCCATCAAAGTTATTAATTCTAACGATGGCAACGTCCGAGTTACCGACGATGGACAGAAAACCGGAATGTTTACATGGCCACACAAAATCAATGTAGATACCTTGATAACTGACGATCACTGGGTTACAGACGATCAGAGTTACCGAAAATTGGCTGTCAGAGAGGATAATGGCGATGCTATCAGTGTGCAACTCCAATGGGGTGAGGGGTATTATGTCGCTTTTGCTGTTGATACCCGGGACCTACATCGAACCACAATAGCCAAACCCCTCATTGAAAATGCCCTCTGTTACTTAGCTAACCTTGCATGGCAGACTTCGCCACGTCAACCGCTCAAGGGGCGATATCGGACGCACCTCAGCGATGAAGAAATCTTCCGATAAAAAATCTAAGGCACATCAAATACATACGCCCTGACTCCAGATTATAACCTATAGGAGAATTGAATGCGTTTCATTGCTGTTATCGTCTTTTTAATTGTTGTAGCAGTCGCCGTTGGATGGTTCGTCTACCAAAACCTTGATGGTTTTGGACAGACTGGCGTGATGCGATGGTTGACAGGTTTTTTCGTCGTGTTGCTCGCACTTTTAGCGGCGACTTGTGGCGCAATCATCCGCTACAGAATACCGAAAGCCGATGTCGCACTCGTCCGAACCGGTGGTTCAAAAGAAAAAATTAATATCACCAAAGGACTCTGGGTTAACACCATCATCCATGAGATCAAAGAGATATCGCTCAACACGATGCGGATTGAGGTCATCCGAGAGGGACAAGAGGCTTTAATTACTTTCGACTTTAACCGAGCTGACGTTGAGGTCGTCTTTTATCTTAAAGTTGAACCTGATGAAGATGATGTCCTACGCGCTGCCCAGGCACTCGGTGATAAATCCATGACACCTGAGACGGTGCGAGAACTCATCGAACCTAAACTTGAAGGCGCGTTGCGAAGCGTCGCTGCCGAAAGTGAGATCCAAGAACTCCTACAAAAACGTCAAGAATTTGCAGATAAAGTCCAAGAGGCATGTGGCGAAGATTTACAATTACAAAACGGGTTGATGCTTGAAACCGTCTCAATTATACGAGTAGACCAAACACCGGTTGAAACCCTCGATGCAGAAAACCGATTTGATGCTGTCGGTATTCGGGAAATCACTGAAATCACTGCTGATCAAGAACGGGAAAAAGTAAGCATTGTACAACAGAAAGAGGTCGCTATTGTTCAAATTGAGGTCAACGCCCGGATTGAGAAACTCGCAGCTGAACAGGAACAGGCGTGGGCAGAGTCCGACCAACAAAAAAATATCGCAATTTATGCCGCTGAACGAGAAGCGGAAACCCTCAAGTTCCAGTACGAAATGGAACAGAGTGTGCAAGAGCGCGAATATGAGATGAAGCAGGAAGTTGAGCGCGCCCGTATCACACAAGAACAGGTCGTACAAGAACGTGAAATCGAGATGGTACGAGATGTTGAAGTCGCTCGCGTCCAGCAGGAACAGGTCGTACAAGAACGTGAAATCGAGAAAAACCTTATTGTCGAAACGCAACAGATTGCGCAGTCCAAAGTCGTCCAACTCGCTGAAATTGAACAGTTCCTCGCTGTCCAACTTCAGAAAATTGAACAGGAACAAGCGATCGCTGTTCGCGACATAGAAAAAGAACTCATGGTAGAGAAGGCACGCATTGCGCAGGAAGAGGGTGTATCCTTGCGGGATATTGAACGTGAGTTGTTGGTTCAGACAGAGCGATTCGCGCAAGAGCAACAGGTGCAAGAACGGGAAATTGAGAAAAACCTCGTCGTCGAAACCGCTCAGATCGACCAAATGCGAAACGTTGAACTCGCTGAGATCGCTAAAATGTTGAACGTGGAGCAATCGCGTATCGGACAGGAATTGCGTGTTACCTTAAGTGACGAAGATCGGAAGATTGAAGTCGCTGGTAAACAACAAGTGACCGCACTTGCCGAGAAGGAGAAATTAGTCGCGGAAGCCGAGCGTATGGGAGCAGAGGTGAACGTGACAGCAACTGAACAGGTGATGGAAGCCGAATGGCAACGTGAAGTCGCAGTCATCAGTGCCGAGGCACAAGCACAACCAATTGAACGTCTTGCTGACGCAATCCTCGCTGAAGCGCGTGCGAAAGCACAGGGCGAGATGGCGGAATATGAAGCGCGGAATGTCGCTGAACAACGTGTGCTTGTCCAAGAAGCGATCTTAGAACTCATTAATGATGCCGATGATATTATTGAACAGATGATGAGGCCGGTTGAGAAAATTGAAAGCATCAAGATTTTGGACATGGGGAACAACGATGGGCAAGGCGGAATCAACCGCAGCAGTATGGGTAGACTCGCGAACGCCTTGCTGGATACGGGTGCTATCTCTCCGATGCTTAAGGAACTGTTTAACTTTGCGGATGTAGATGCCCAACAAATTACAGACAAAATTGCTGAGTATCTGGCGGATCTTGTCAATCGACCGAGTTGATTTTCTGTCTTAGCAACGGTATGCGTATTTCGTTTTTTCGGACACTGCTCTTTGTAGGAGAGAACATGCGACGTGAGAGACGACAAACATCAGCAAGAAGGCGCACAAGCCAGCGTTGTCGGACCTGCCGTTCCAATAACGGGAAACGGATCTGTCCGGCCCTCAACGGTATATTAATCTGCCCGGAATGTTGTAGAGCAAAACGGGCAAAAATACCCGGCTGTGATGCGAAATGTCGCTACTATGCACCCCTCGTTATTTCAAGCAGAATCCGTAGAAAAAAAATATCAGATGTTCCACTCCATCGATGCCTAATCAGTCGTTCCAAAGATACAGGCATGCTTATTGTGGTCGGCACGCGAAAACGGCCAGATGGAAACCTGAAAGCGATGTTCCTATTACTGGATATGTGGAAAAAGGGGATCCGCGACTGTTTCTTTGACGCAAACCTTTCGGAGAAAGAATTCGAGAAAGTTTCACAAAGGATAGCGAAAAGCTACAATCTCAGTGAACCTGTCGAGCTGCATGCCCCCGATGAGCCTGAAGAAATCGTTCGGATACCCAAAGATACACTTGTTATTGAAGCCGATAACGCCATTCATCTTGAGAAAGGTGTGAACATTGTCGAACATGAAGAGGCTTCTCACAGGAAGGCAGTTGAAGGCGTAAGAGGCGCGCGCGCCCTACATGAAATTTACATCCCTAAAACTGGGAAATGGTACCTCTGGGCACGCGTCTTCTTTGAAAGGGGAAAAGACTCTTATTGGATCGGTATCGATGATGCGTCCCCGCACCCCTGGGATCGGGAAGGCGGGCCCGGCGCAATCAAAATTTGGTCGGAACCCAATGATACCACGAAGTGGGGACGGTGGCTCTGGGATACCGCACCCAGCGATACACAAGGCAACAAACCTGGAAATCGCCCCGCCTTTTTTCACATTAAACGAACCGGCTACTATCGACTCTGGTCTAAGGCAAGAGAATCCGGTTCACGTTTGGATCAGGTTCTACTCACCCGCGCTCGCGATTTCAACGTACAAACTGAAACAGAAGGAAAACCGCTACCACTTAGGTATTCACCACACCTCTACGAACCTGCCTCTATTAACGAATGCCAGAAATTGATCCGACATGCCGCTCAAATTGCAACTGTCGTTGAAACTGAAATACCTTGGGAATTTAAATATTGGATACAGGATATGTGGGGCGATCTTACCCAATTTCCCGAAACGGAAGGCTCACTCTATAAGTGCCCTAAATGTGAGGCAGATCTGCCTGAACAAGCAACTGATCTCATTATACAACATGCACAATCCGATGATATTCAATTCTATATTTTGTGCAGGAAATGCGGCGGTGAGTTTGATTAAACGTCTTTCAAGTCCGGAGGGTCTCCCCCGTTTGATACAGCGAAAAACCGGACAGGCATTAACGATTGGACTCTTCGGTTTCCTTCTGTTTTCGACCTTCTGTGTCGCTGCACCTCCGAATCCCTATCTCTTTTTCAACCATGATCCCACCAC
>RKRO01000233.1 GCA_007571355.1 Candidatus Poribacteria bacterium
TAATTATACTTTAAAGTATTATACTTTAAAGTATAATATCTTGGACTGCATTTGGGGAGACAATTCATGTTTATTGATCGGCATCAAGAATTAGATGCTCTGGAGCAGATGTTCCAATCAGGTGTATCGGAATTTTTCGTTTTATATGGTAGACGACGGGTTGGGAAAACCGAGCTGCTCACGCAGTTTTGTAAAAATAAAAGGAGCATCTACTTTCTCGCCAGTCAATTAAAAACACAAGATCAACTTCGGCAGCTGACCGAAACCGCACGACACGTCATCAATGATCCGTTGTTGCAAAGCCTTGTCTTTGATGATTGGGAATCCGCGTTCATCTATTTCGCCCAACAGGCGCGAGAAGATCGGCTCGTTCTGGTGCTTGATGAGTTCCAATATCTCTGTGAAGGCAGTCCTGCCCTCCCGTCCCTGATTCAACGTTTCTGGGACCTACACGGAAAAAACAGCAAGCTTTTCTTGATCCTATGCGGATCACAGGTGAGTTTCATGGAGCGAGAGGTGTTGGCGGAACGATCGCCGCTATATGGCAGACGTACCGGGCAACTCCGGTTGATGCCGTTGTCGTACCGTGATAGCGGTTACTTCTTTTCAGGACAATCGGCAAAAGAGAAGTTAATCCGCTATGGCATCACGGGTGGTATCCCCGCATATCTGAATCAATTAGATACCACACAAGCGACACTTGAACAGCAAATCAAGGACCAGCTGCTCACACCGCAGCGTTACCTGTTCGATGAGGTCAACTTCCTTTTACGTTCGGAACTCAGGGAACCGAGAACGTACGCAAGTCTGTTGCACGCGATCGCCGGGGGTGCGACGCGACTCAATGAGATTTCCCAACGGGTTGGGCTTGATCCGACGAATGCCAATAAATATCTGAGTGTGCTTAGAGAATTAGGGTTAATCAAGCGTGAAACACCGGTAACTGAGCGCGCCCCGCAAAAAAGTAGGAAAGGACTTTACAAAATTGCGGACAACTATGTGAAGTTCTGGTTTCGGTTTGTGCTACCAAACCGGAGTCTCATCGAATCCGGAAACGCCGATTTGGTATATCAACAGATGATAGCACCGCATTTATCACAGTATATGGGAAGTATCTTTGAAGATGTTTGTCACCAATATGTCGAACGTTATTGGACAGAAAAACTAAAGGTCGCTCCGATAGGGGTTGGCGCGCATTGGGGATCCGATTTTGAAATTGATGTATTAACAGAAAACGTTGATGGAAGTCATTGGTTTGGAGAGTGCAAATGGTGGAATTCGCCCGTTGGAGAGAATGTCCTAAACCGTCTCATTGAGAACGCTGGGAAAGTCCACGATCAGTGGCAGCAGCATCCAAGATATGTCTTGTTTTCCGCTAACGGTTTTACCGAGGCACTCCAACAAAGATCAGAAAGAGAAGATGTGTCACTCATTGAGACAAACGATTTGTTTTCGTCTACCTAATAACATAAGGAAAAAAGGAAGTGGCTAAAATTATTACAGGACATCGCGTTGGACAAAATGGCACAATCCGCGTTGGATGTTCGGCTGTTATTTTTCATCAACGCCGCGAAAGGATTCTATTAACGAGACGCGAAGATAACAACCAATGGTGTTTGCCAAGTGGAGGGATGGAGCCGGGTGAAAGTGCAAGTGAGGCGTGCATCCGAGAAGTTGACGAAGAAACCGGTTTACACGTTACCATCAAACGCTTAATCGGCATTTATACGACCCCACACGAGTTAATCGTATATCAAGACGAAAATAAAATCCAGTTGGTGGCTCTATGCTTTGAAGCAGAAGTTGTCGGCGGCGAACTTCGGCTGAGTTGCGAAACAACCGAATACGGATATTTTTCCTATCAAGAGATACAGGAATTGGATCTACTGTTGAACCACGTACAGCGTATCAAAGATGCCTATAGTAGGCAAACGACGACTTTTATCAGATAGCAGACGCAGCCCTAATCCGATGCTGATAATTCTTTAATGTGCGCGACCAGGTCTTCCCTGCGGACGATGTGCTGTTCTCTGTTCGCGAGGTCTCGGACTGCGACTGTCCCCGCTTCTACTTCATCAGAACCGAGAATAGCTGCATACGGAATGCCTTTGGTATCCGCATATTTTATCTGCGCGCTCATGCGTGCGGGGCGGGCGTAAACCTCTGCACGAATACCGCTTTGACGCAGCAGTGTCGCGACTTTCAAGGATTCCCGCGCCAGATCAGCGTCAAAAACAGTCACTAACACCTGCGTTACCGTTTTTCCGACTGTGGATGGGAACATATCAAATTCTTCCATCACGTCAATAATCCGCTCAATGCCGAAACTGGTACCGGTTGCAGGGTAACCCTGTTTACTGAAACTTCTAATGAGTTCATCGTATCTACCGCCCCCGGTGATGCTTCCAATTTTCGGTTCTTCAACGACAGTCTCATAGATCGGACCGGTGTAGTATTCCAAACCGCGCACCATCGCAACGTTTACCCGGTAGAATTCCTCTGGGACACCCAGTGTCGTGAGGTAACCGATCAGTTCCTTCAATTCCGCTATGCCCTCTCGCGCGACTTCAAAATCGCCGAGTTGCGCACTGAGCGCATTTAGTACCGTCGCCGCATCGCCTTCGATCTCAAGCAGTGCAAGTAGTTTCTCAATAACAGGCTCCGGGATCTGGTTCTCTGCTAATTCGGCTTTAACCCCTGCTAACCCGATTTTATCCAGTTTATCAATAGAGCGATAGAGACCACCCAGGTGCTCAGTCGGCACGCCAGCGAATTGCCCGATGCCGGTGATGAGTTTCCGATCGTTGATATTAACCTCGAACTGCTCGAAACCGAGACGTGTGAGCACCTGATAGACGAGCGTGACGTTTTCGGCATCGGCAAGCATGCTTTCGCTACCGACCGTATCCGCATCGCACTGGAAGAATTGGCGATAACGGCCCTTCTGTGGACGTTCCGCCCGCCACACTGGATCAATCTGGTATCGCTTAAAAGGTTTCGGCAGTTGCGGGTACATCGCGATCACCCGACAGAGCGGTACCGAAAGATCATAGCGGAGGGAAATGTCCTCCTTGCCGCCGACGTGGCCCGCCTGATAGATAAGTTTCTCTGCGTCTGGTCCGTATTTACCAGTGAGTACCTCAGATAATTCGAGAGCAGGTGTTTGTAAGGGTTCAAACCCGAATTCCTCAAACACCTCACGGATGACACCTATGACATACTGTCTGGCGATCATCGGTTTGGGTAAGATGTCTCGCATCCCGCGCGGGACGCGCGGTTTAATGAATGGGGCTGCCATGCGTTTCACTCCTTCAATTATATGTGTCCAGGGACTGCTTGACTCCGCCGTCTCCGGAGACCTTTTTGTAGTGTCTCCTTGAATTCTGCTATCTTCTCCGATTTCCATGGGGCCTTGAGTGCCTTCGGATTCGCAATAAGCGTAGATTCGGATTCGCGCAAACGTTCAATCTCTTTGAGTGCATTCGCCTTGATTGTACGCCGTGATGCCGTCGAATTGTCAATGATGGCATCGGCTTCTTCAGGCGGTTTGCCTTCAGTCGCCCCAAAAGACAACATAAGCGTGATAGGGGACTGGTAGGAGCCGGGGGTATTCAGCCGTTTCCACGGTGTTAAGATTGTCGGTGCGACCCTGTTTTCCGTCTTTTCAAGGATATATTTCTCGGCAATATTCAAATATTCGGTAGAAATGAGGATGTCGCCATCAGTGCGGTTCATCAAATCCGCAAATGTATTGATATCTTTTCGTTCTTCACGAACAGCGAGAATAATATCAATGTGTCCATACGCCAGAGGCAAGATCTCTTCAACGTCTGAATCCGTCTCTTCAACCCAATCTTGACCCGTAATCCCTAAATCGTAGAAATCATCCATGCCGACGTAGACCGGGATCTCTTGTGGACGTGAAATCTTGATCTGAAATTCGCTATCATCGCGGAAGGTCGCGCGATACGATCTGTCAGTTTCCGTATAACCGTTGAGTTCGTAACCCGCCCGCTGAAACAATTCAAGGGTCTCTGATTGGAGACTCCCTTTCGGTAAAAGTAGATTCAGCGTCTGTTGTGATTCCGTTTGCATTTTTTTTACGTGCGCTCCTTTCCCTGAAAGGTAATTCCATTCTTTTCCAATTTTTGACGAGCAACAACACCTAAAGGAGATCGGTAACGGTGATTTTTTCTGTGTCGCCAGTTCTGAGATGAATCAGGTGCATCGCATCATCTGTAGCCAAACGGAGCAGATAATCGTAATTCCGTCGAGTGGCGTAATCCCGTTGTGCATGGAAGTCACGTTCCATTAAATCCACTTCCACGTTCTTACCTTTTCTTCGTAGAGTCTCCGCGAGTCGTTGCGCTGCCGAAGTCTGTTCTAAAGTTTCCGTTGCGATAAAATAGTCTCTTCTTCTGTTACCTGTCGCCTTTCCTGTGTCGACAAACGCCTCTACAAGCGCGTCAAATTGGAACGCAAACCCAGCCCCCGGTGTCGGTGGACCGCCAAAGGACGCAATGAGACCATCGTATCTCCCACCCCCGCAGAGTGATAAACCTTTCTCAGACAATTCGATTTGAAAAACTGTGCCGGTATAGAAATCAAACCCGCGCGTGATACCCAAATTGATTTCAAAGTCTGTAATATCGTGGTTTTCTAAACAGGCACAAAGTGCTATGAGTTCCTGACGTGCTGTTTTCGCGGTATCACCAAGCAGTGTTTCCCACGCCGCCATGACAGTTTTTTTATTACCACAAATCTTTGAGACAGCTATACACCGCTGCGCAGTCTCTTCGGAGATATTAAAGTAGCGGAGCCACCGGGCTTTATAGGTCGCCTCAGCAATTGCTGGCAGTTTTTCTGCATAAGTCAGCGCCGTATTTTCGGTCAGTCCTTGAACTTCGGAAGCCTCTATTTTGTAAGCACCTTGGTAGTCGGGCCCTTGTGAGCGGCGTAAAATATTAAGTGCATCTTGAAGCGTTTCTATATCCCACAGATGGCTTTCGTTACGAAGACGGGCGAGGTAATCAATATCCCATATAATTTCACCGTGATCCTTGGTATCCAGCGCGACCTGTTTAAAAATCTCTCGGAAAATCCCCGTATTGCCGATTCTTAATCTTGGCTGTGAAATGTTGAGCTTCTCAAGGATTCGGATCGGGATCGCAATGATTTCAGCGTCTGCGTGGGCGGAAGCCGGGCCAACAAGTTCAACACCGGCTTGTCGGAATTCCCGCTTGACTTCCGTGCCGTTGGTAATGGGCTCCTGTCGGACGCACTGCCCGATGTAGTAAAGTTTATACGGATACGGGAGGTCTTTTAGTTCGCCGTTAGCAATGAGTCGGCAGACAGGGGCTGTCAACTCAGGTCTCAGCGCGTAATCTACCCGATCCGAACCGACGAACGTAAACATTTTGTGACGGATCTCTTCGCCGGATTGTGCCGATAAAAGCGCGAAGGATTCAAACAGTGGGGTCTGAACTTGTGCGTATCCATAGGTTTCAAAGGTCTCGCGAACGATATTTTCAACGAAATTTCGCTGTGCCATCTGCTCGGGTAGAAAATCATTTGTCCCGACAGGTTTATCAAACTTTTCCATATTTTAGTTCTCGGTTGTCAGTTCTCGGTTATCAGTTAAGAGGGTTTTGTAACTATCTACGCTTGCTTGGTGTGTTCGATGCAGAATAGATTGTTACGGACAAACCCTATGAAAAATCAAAAAAAAACCCAGTAAACGCTTGCGCTTTTTTCACGCGCACCGACAACACGGCACGGAGGAGAGCGGCTCGTTTACCAGGGTCCAAACAAGTTAAACTTGCTTCCTATCAAAGATATTTTTCAGATTACCCTCATCCGCTCTACTCAGAAGTGGACCGAATGATGGTGATGTACATTAAACGTGAGAGTGTCAAACATTATTTTCAATGATTTTAATTGGATTTAATGATATTATACCCTGTTAAGAAGCAAATGTCAAATTTTTTTCCAATAAGTGGGACCTTTCATGACACAAGACATCGCCAACACCCTCTACGAAATGGACAATTTAGAGGTGCTCCGTGGCATTAATAGCAACAGCATAGACCTCATCGCAACAGACCCGCCTTTCAATACGAAACGAAACAGAAGCGGTTCCGCCGGATTCTACGTTGATAATTGGAAATATGGGGACACAGACAAACTCCCTGACCAATGGAAGTGGAATGAAGTTCATCCGAAATGGCTTGAAACTATCCAAGACGGGCACCCGGCACTCTATCAAGTCATTGAAGCTACGAAAGTTGTGCAAGGTGAAGATACCGCAGCATTCCTCTGCTTCCTGAGCGTCAGACTTCTTGAAATGCACCGCATCCTAAAAGATACAGGTAGCATCTATTTACACTGCGATCATAATGCCAATGCCTATATCCGACTGGTAATGGATGCAATATTCGGAAAAAATAATTTTCGGAACGAGATTGTGTGGAAAAAGTATGGTGGACATAAAAACACAGCAAAAAGAAAATTCACTACTGAGAATGATACCATACTTTTCTATTCTGTTGGAAAGACGCATACTTTCAATGGTATATTCCGGCCGTTATCCGAGAATACTATTAGATCGGAATATAAACATGTCGATGAAAAAGGAAGACACTATTCAATACCGCGTGGACGCAAGTATCGTGAGGGTATTGTAAAAAGGGTTTATCTTGACACCCATCCGGGGGTCGCTATTGGAAATCTTTGGACTGAGAAAGAATTAACAATGCAAGGTAAGGATAATGAACGCACTGGTTCTCCTGATCAAAAGCCACTCGCCCTTTATGAACGCATTATCCAAGCCAGTAGCAACGAAGGAGACATTGTATTGGACCCGTTCTGCGGGTGCGCAACAACGATTATCGCCGCCAACAACCTTAACCGCCGTTGGATAGGCATTGATAGACGTAAAGACGCACGTTATCACATTATCACGCGCCTGATGGGAATTAATAGAAAAGAACGAGAACGGCTCGAAAAATACGCAATAGATAAAACATGGCTTGATAAGCAAATGCAACGTTACGAAATGCACTACCGCACAGAACCACCCACACGCACTGATAATCAAGAAACTGCAGCAGACACTTTGCCACCTGTCCTGCCAATTAACGAAGAATTTCAAATGACTCGGGCAGAAATACACAAGATCCTCATTGAGCAGTTTGGACCTTACTGTTGGGGATGTAATTTTGAAGCACCTGACTCGCGCTATCTGGAACTTGACCATATTAACCCCAAAAGTGGAAAAGATGACTATGGTCAGCACCACATAAATAACCGGGCACTCTTATGCAAACCTTGTAATCTTGAAAAGAGCAACCG
>RKRO01000156.1 GCA_007571355.1 Candidatus Poribacteria bacterium
GTGGATCAAGTAGACGACCAAGCGATCGTTGAACTCATGACCGGACAAACGATTCAGGATTACGTCTGTTTAAAAGAATAGACGTAATCCTGAATCGTTTGTCCGGTCATGAGTTCAACGATCGCTTGGTCGTCTACTTGATCCACGACTGCATATTCAGCGGTAACGGGTACCATTTCTTCCTTTTTTTCTTTTTCTTCAGCCATGATTTCCTCCAAAATTAAGAATCCGTGCAATATTTAGGTGTCCGTTATGGTACCACACGGTTTCTCTTATCCTACCATTTTATGCGCGATTTGTCAAATGATATTCTTTTAACGTGAGTTTGATAAATATTGGACTTACGTAGCGTCCATTGTTCATTTAGGTCCTATACCCCACAAACGAACAGTTTGTGCTACAATTCACGCCTCTGTGCTGCGAAAATAGAACGTGCAACACATCCGAAAGGATTCATCAAACTGGGCGTGATTTTATAGTAAAGTCCATAATTATTGAAACACATCCTATCGAAATGAGGTCCTCTGATTCCCCCCTGATAAGGGGGGGAGGGGGGTTGTCTTCATAAAAGTGTGCATTTATTTTTAGATTTTACGATAACTACTAAGCTTTGGACAATTTTCATCGGGGCAAGCAACTGAGAAGAACACTCAAGCAAAACTTCGGACGCAAGAGACATAGCACGCCTACGGCGTGCGGGCGTTTGGGTAGACCGATTTCTATAGACATACCACGCCTACAGCGTGCGGATTTTTCTACGGGTTCCTTGCGTGTGGGAAACTATCGGAAAAATAGACACGCCTTTGAAACACAACGCCCACGAAACAAAGATTGTCCAAACTTTAGTATAGCTAATGCCAGTTTGAAAAAAATATGAGCGGTACCAGCCGACGCACATTGCATAAAAAAGCAATAGATGCGCTGAAAAAGCGATGATTTTTAGAAACACAACCCCCCTTTATCCCCCCTTATCAGGGGGGTAGAGGAAGACAGCCGCCTACGTTCCCCCAACTCTCCTTGAAGAAACACTTTCTTCGCGTTGGATTTTAGCGTTTGCAAAACACCCCCCGTTATCAAAGGGAAGGGACTTTAAGCGGAAATGCGTTCACCTTCAGTCTTTATCAAACTCACGTTTTAACTACACTTAAGTCATATTTACATTATATATGCTAACACATTTAATGCGGAAATGCAAATTATTTTCTATCGAAATTGCGTTCGTAACACACGAAAAACTTGATTTCCATCCGTGATTCTGCTACAATAGCAAAAATTGCGATTGGGGTGTTGATGAACGATGGCGACCTCACGACTTCAGATGCAGGCGATCACGAAAGACTTCCCCGGCGTGCGCGCTTTGGACAACGCCTCCTTTGAGGTACATCCGGGTGAGATTCACGCGCTCTGTGGCGAAAACGGTGCTGGCAAATCAACGCTGATTAAGATTCTCGGCGGCGTTTACCCCTTCGGCACTTACAGCGGCGACATGCGTATCAACGGTACCGAGCAGCAGTTCCACGCCGTTCGCGATGCCGAACGCGCTGGGATCGCTATTATCCATCAGGAATTAGCACTCATCCCAGAAATGACAGTTGCAGAGAATATCTATCTCGGCAGGGAACCGCGGCGATTTGGGGTGATTGATAGGCAGCGTCTCTATCATGAGGCGGGCGAGCTCCTGTCACAGTTTGGATTGGCAATTCCTTTAGCGAAACCTGTCTATGCGCTCGGTATTGGACAGCAGCAACTTGTGGAAATAGCGAAGGCCTTAGGGCGTAGCTTGCAAGCCCCTATGGAGCAGCGGCGTAGCTTGCAAGTCCCTATTAAGCAGCGAAGGCGTTTGCAATCTGGCAACGCGCTGCTGCTTGTGCTTGACGAACCGACAGCCGCTTTGACCGAAAGCGAGGTGGATATTCTCCACCGGATATTGGCGCGACTCCGCGAAAAGGGGGTTGCCTGTATCTATATTACACATAAACTCAAGGAGATCTTCCAAATCGCTGATCGCGTGACAGTCTTACGAGACGGCAAAACGGTAGGGACACACGCCACGACATCTCCTGAATGTACCGAAGATGTGTTAATCTCGCAAATGGTGGGGCGGGAACTCAGTACACTTTTTCCAGAACGACTAACGGACAAGGGTTCAGATGAAGGAGAAGTCGCGCTGCGGGTTGAAAATTTAAGCACCTATCCATCGGAGCCGCCGCGCCTTGAAAATATCAGTTTTGAAGTGCGCCGCGGTGAGATCCTCGGCATTGCGGGGCTGATGGGTGCGGGTAGAACGGAACTGATCGGTACTATCTTCGGAGCTTACAAGGGTAAATGGAGCGGAGAGCTCTTCATAGCGGGCACGCCTGTTCAGATACAGGCACCGAGCGAGGCGATCCAGCAAGGCATGGCACTCGTCAGCGAGGATCGGAAACGCTACGGGCTGCTTATGGATGCCGATGTTGTCCATAATATGACGCTGGTGAGTCTCGGTTTATCCGAGGATCTCGTATCTTATGGTATCCTTAATCACAACGCCGCGTCCGATAAAAGTGCACACTATGTCGATAGGCTTCAGATTAAGACAACTTCGCTGGAGGTGCCTGTGAGCCACCTCAGTGGCGGAAATCAACAGAAGGTCGTGCTCGGGAAGTGGTTGATGACGCATCCGAAGGTGCTGTTCCTTGATGAGCCCACACGCGGGATTGATGTCGGGGCGAAGGCAGAGATACACGCCCTGATGGCGAAACTCGCTGATGAGGGCGTTGCGATTGTGTTTGTGTCTTCCGAACTGCCAGAGATTTTAGGCATGAGCGACCGGGTTTTGGTGTTACACGAAGGTAAGATCACCGGTGAATTTATCAACGATACCCTAACACAAGCGGAGATTTTGCGGTGCGCGGCTGGCACCTGAGAACAGATGGAAAACAGAAACGAAAACTTTAAAACAGAAAATCCAGAAGAGACGCAAGCCCTCGGCGAAAAAATCGGCAAAACGCTTGAGCGGGGGGATGTCATTGCACTCATCGGTGACCTTGGGACCGGTAAGACGTGTTTAACCCAAGGCATCGCGCGCGGTGTCGGCATCGCCTCGGATGAAGTCGTCAACAGTCCCTCCTACATCCTGATTAACGAATACAAGGGCAGAATCCCGATCTACCACATCGACCTGTATCGGCTTGAGGACAGCGCAGAGATCGCCGAACTCGGACTCAGCGAATATATGGAAGGCGACGGGATTTGCGTCATCGAGTGGGCAGAACGGATGGCGGACGCACTGCCTGACACCGCTATCAAAATCCGTATAACGTTGATAGAAGTTAGCAATAACGAGATACTTGCACCGACGCTACAAAGTTTTGAAGATGAAAACATCCGACACATCGACATTCAATATCCTATATCTCGATAGTGGCTCCGGCATTGGCGGTGGACAACGGAGTCTTCTGCTCCTGCTAAAGTTATTGGACACGGCGCGTTTCACACCTTTTGTCGGGTGTCTCGGTGACAGTGCCTTTGCAGCGGAGGCTGAAAAGACAGCGGCGCGCGTTATTCCACTCTCTCTGCCGGCAGCACACAATAAGACCGATACAGTGAAACGATTCACCCTTCACGATCTGTTTGAAGATTTTCGGCAACTTCGAGTCCTCTTTGAACTCCATCGGGCGGTGCAGCGCCACACGATCCATCTGATTCACGCGAACTCGCTTTCGGTAGCACTGCTTGGCGGGATTGTTGCGAGGATAAATCGTATCCCCATCCTGATGCACAAACGGTATGCAACTTCATACGGAATTCTGGACCGCCTCTGCGAAAGACTCCTGCATCGTGTGGTTTTGGTGTCAGAGGCAACTCGATGGGATTTTGCGCCAGCAGAAAAGCAGACGCTCATCTACAACGGTGTGGATTTAGATGCTTTTCAGGCATCGCCAGCAGAGGTGCAAACGCTCCGGGCGGAACTTTTTCCGGGTGAACCTAACGCTGTGATACGCGTGGGTGTCGTAACGCGGATTACACCGGAAAAAGGTATCCACTTTTTGGTCCGGGCGATGCAAGCACTCAAAGGCAAAGTAGATGTCCGGTTGCTGATTGTCGGGGGGCCCTATTTTGAAAAGGATGTCGCGTATATGGCGGCCCTCAAGCAGGAAGCCGCAGACTTAGGTGTTGAAGGTTCGGTCATCTTCACCGGATTTTTGTCGGACACACGCGTCGTGACGAGTCTGCTTGACATTGTGTTGGTGCCGTCCGTTATTCCCGAGGCGTGTCCGCGTACTATCCTCGAAGCGATGGCGGTCGGTAAACCGGTGATCGCAACGCCGCTCGGTGGCAGCAAAGAACTCGTCACACCGGAGACCGGGCTGTTAGTACCCCCTGAAGACGCAGCGGCCGTCGCGGAGGCAATCACAACGCTTGCAACAGACCGCGAACGATTGGCTGCAATGGGAAGAGCTGCCCGTGAACGTGCTGTGCAGCTGTTCAGCAGTGAAAAGAATACCACTTTGACAGAGGCGGTCTATACTGAACTCTTAGCCGCTTATTCATAGGAGTTATTATGAGAGGAAAGACAGTCACCCCGCCGCAGGGCTCACACGTCGGCGATGGACACGTGCGACAGGTATCCAAACTGTTTGGTGAAGGCATCGGCGATACCCGCGAATGGGTAGAGATCCACCGCACCAGCGATGAATGGGAAGCGAACCTGATTCAAAACACTTTAAATGCGCAACAGATCCGATGCCGACCCGTTGCATTAAAAGCGGAGAAGCAGACCGCGCTCCTTGTGGCCCCAGAACATGAAGTGGAAGCCATGGAATTGGTCAGCCGTATCGGTGTAGCCGTCACGGATAGCGAAATGGTGGCGCAATCCGAAGAGGTCGCGGCGGCACTTAAACAGCGCGACATGACTGTTGTACAAGAAGACACATCTCAAGATTCTGATCCCGGTGATTCGTCAATCGTTACAATGGCGGTGCGCGAAGGCATCGGCAGTGTCGTCTATGTTGATGGACGTGGATACGAAATCCGCGTCGGTCCTGAGCCATACGCCGTGGTTGCAGAGAATGATTGGGAGGAGTTCACAGATTTTAGTGCGCAACGGCAAGAGTTCGTCATCCTCCTCCGCCACGAATACCCCGATCTTTTCCAGTGGATTCAGGAAGAGAAATTGCTCGCGGAATTTATTCGGCTCATTGAGATGACGTATCAAGAGGGCGCGCCGACCCCTGTTTCGCACAGACAGCGAAACGCTTCGGACGCTGAGACACTGGATGCGATCCCTTATCATCCACTGGCGCAATTGAGTCTGACTGTTGCCGTGGTTTCGCTGATCGCGGTGCTTTTCCAAGTGCCGTGGACTGTAAACCTTGTGTTGGCTGTTGCTGCTATCGTCTCTGCAGTTGTTGCGAAATCTCAGATTGATGCAAGTGACGGGAAATATGCCGGTATTCCCATGGCATTGGGTGCGATGGTGCTTGCGTGTTTGGTTGTTGTTTTTGCGTGGTGGTTGGAGCAACGTCCGGAGCCTGTGGAACAACAGGGAACCCCACCTGCTCGTGAGATGATTGAGGATCGGTAGTTGGAAGTAATATTAACTATCAACTCACATCCAAGAAGTGAAAACGGATTGATTTCTTTCCTGAAATGCATTATACTTTTTCAAACGCAGGACAAGAAGGAGATAAATCGTGGCAAAAAAAATAGTTTCTTCCGAGAAGAAACTAAGGAAACTTAATGTTCCGCTAAAATCAGAGAAATGTAGCGACGGGAAGAATGTTAAAACGACAACGACCGAACATCAGCAGTGTGTAAAAACTCGCAGGACTATGAAATTACCGCGTCTCAAGTTAGAGGCCCTTGTAGCCCAAGTCACAGAAGAAAACGCACATAAAGAAATCTCCACTGGACCTGCCGTTGGAAATGAAGTCTGGTAGGAACAAGGGAAGTGACACCCGCATTTGACTTGATTTGGTGACATCAGGATAATATAATATTCTTGTGTTGAGACCTTGATTCACCAAGATAGATTCAAAACTTAGGAGATTTAAAAGTATGGGTTCAGAAATCAGTAAGCTGCTAGCAACTATAAAAGCAGATTTAGACTTAGCGACTTGTATTTTTGATGCACTTCCTGAGGTTGTCAAACTGTCCGAGGAGACAAATGATCGGTACCTCCAATTCCTTTACACCCATACGGAGAAAGCACTGCAGTTTGCCAATGGGGCCTATTATAGTTGCTATTACGATTATCCAATTGGGGGCGTGGGTGCTGCGCGCTCTGTCTATGAAATCTGTGTTGCTGTTCAGTACGTCAACGAGGCACCAACTGAACGTGTTAAAGAATTTGTGAGAAAACAGGCAGAGGAACCTCGTAAATGGTCTGATAACAAGATTGAAACGATGGCTGGAAAAATTAAAAAGGATGATTACAAATCTGTGTACGGAAGTCTTTCACGTATATCCCACGTGAGTGCAATGCTAATGGAGGATTGTATAAAAAAGGTTGGCAGAAATGAAATAGAGATTAATCCAAAACTTCCCAGTGAAGATTACTGCATTCCCGTCCTATCGGCAATGTGCACATCCTTGAATCAAATTTTCCAAATATTTAGGAAAACCTTTGAAATTCAACAGCCGACTTCGTCACCCATTGGGAAAACAAAGATCCATAAACCCAGTAAACCCCTTATATGGACAAACGAACTTCTCAAATACGCAAGAGATTACATTTGTAACCAGTTATTAGGGGCTGTTAAATCTTTGCCAAGGCAAGAAGGCAAATATTTAGTCTTTCTTTATATCCATACGCGTTTGGCATTAGATTTGGCTTATGGTGCTTACCACAGCTGCGATCATGGTTGGCCAATAGGTGGTATTGGTGCGGCACGCTCCATATACGAAATTTGTCTTAATACCATGTATATTAAAAGCAATGAAAATAAAATTGTTAGAAATGAACGTCTTGAGAGATTCATGATGAGCGTTTCTGAAGCTCGAAATGATACTATGATATGGGGGATTGGGAAAGAAAATTTGCAGCAGATGTGTGAACAAAAGAAGCGAGAAATTGGAGATCAGTATAAGCAATACAAGACGAAATACGAAAAGGCGACCCCTCCTTATAAAAAAAACAAATGGGCAGGTATAAGCATAAAACAAATGGCACAAGAAGTTGGATGGGAACAGACATATATAGATGTTTATGAAAAGTTATCACAGATATCTCATGTTAGTGAAATCACAATCAGTGATGAGGTTATGGAACAGATAGAAAGAGAAATTCATTTCAATTCTAACCTTGATCATAATGATGAGTATCTTCTAGATGTTCTTGAAGTGATAT
>RKRO01000013.1 GCA_007571355.1 Candidatus Poribacteria bacterium
TTGTTATACTTGCTGCTTTTCGTCTTCTTCTGGTGATTCTGAGAAATGCTCATCAAACCAAGCAAGCACGCGTTGCCAATAGTCAAAGATATTTGGATAACGCCATGTTGTGACTTGTGAATGTCCTTCACCCTCATATCGCGCTAAAACAGCTTTTTTGCCGAGCCTGCGTAATCCAGAGAACATTTCTCCTGCTTGTGGGACAACAGGAACGCCGTCTAAGGCACCAACAACTAGCAATAGCGGGGTCTCCACCTTGTCAAGAAAAAAGATCGATGAGTTTTCAATATACCGGTCACGGAATTCCCAAAGCGACCCATCCATTTTACCCGGTCCTTTTTCTACCCAGTGTATCCATTGGCTATCTCCTTCCTCTGTCAGATGCCCGTAGAAACTAATTAGATTCCCTATCGGGGCACTGCTGACAGCTGCGGCAAACCGTGGTGTCTGTGTAATTAATGCGTTGACGCAGTAACCTCCATAACTATGCCCCATTATTCCTAAACGGTTAGGATCCGCAATTCCCATCTCAATTAGGGTGTCTATACCAGAGAGTATCATCTCCGTCAACTCTTTAGCAGGAGCATTGGTTTCCATAGGGGTATCTGGAAGAAAGACGATGTAACCTTGATTCGTCAGTAAAAAATTGCACCCATGGTGGTCTGTGCCGAAATCGTTAAATCGATATGAAAGCAAAGAGCCGCCATAAACCTGCGTAATCAGCGGATAGCGTTTGCCCTCTACATAATCTGATGGCAGCAACAACGCACCTCTCAGCTGTTTTCCAGTGGGAGTTTGCCAAGTGAAAAGTTGAGAAGTCCCAAGTGGTTCTGTTTCAATGTTTGGATTCAGTCGAGTGAGTTGCCGTGGATTTTGGAAACTGGCATCTGCGCCCCACACATCAGGCGGATGACGAACATCCTCAATACTGTAGAAAATGTTTCCTGTTTGCGGTGCAACATCCATGTTTCTACCCATAGGATTGTAATTACGCTTTTCTTCAACCAGTTGTGTAATTTCGCGCGTTTTCAGATTAACACGATGAAAACCGTGCTGAGCACCTTTAAAGTGTCTTGTATGAATGTATATCACTTCAGCGTTGTCCGGTGTCCAGACGGTGTCTGATCGGGCACAACGAACAATCCGGACAACATGACGGTCAAATCCATCTGTCAGTTTCTCAACGGTTTTATCAGCCACAGAGATTCGCCAGAGATCGCCTCGCGCAACCCAGAATAGGTGTTTGCTATCTGAACTCCATAAGGGCGATAAAGGCGGATGCGAACTATTTGTCAGTTCAATGTCGGTGTCTTGAGTGAGATTCAGTTGGCTACCATCAACTGTTGAAATGAGGAAAACTTCATCTTTTGCCGCTATGTCTTTTGTCATGTACGCAATGTAGCGTCCATCTGGCGACCAAGTGAACGAAAGTCCCCAGTCAGATTTGATCGAATCGGCAAGTAATTTCGAGGGACCACCATTTAGCGGCGAGAGATAGAGTTCATAAAATAGTTGTGAGTTACTTTCTATTCCTTGAAAACTCATAAACGCGGCGGAGTTGCCATCAGGGGCGACGCGAATACCGGATGGATAGAAGCCGTGCACTAACGTTTGAATTTCACCCGTGGCAACTGTTATTATGCCAATGTCTGCGCGATATCTTGCATCAAACCATGCAGTCCGCCGTGGTCGGAATTCATTTTCTGATTGTCCAACAATAGGACTGGTAAAGACTGACACTGATGCCTTTTCCGTGTCTGGCGATACTTCTTTGCCTGTCTCTGTTTCTGCGTGCAGTCTAACGATAATACGCGTTCCATCAGGTGTCCAGAGCGGTGGCGGTGTGAACGCCAAAAAAGGTCGAATCATAACATCACTCGCGAGTTGTGGTTCATCTTCGCCGACCTCCCATATCCACAGTTGGGCTGTTTCGTGCTTATCCGAGTAAAAAGCCAATCTTTTTCCATCTGGTGACCAAGCAGGACAGGAACTTGTTCCCCAGTTTGGTGTGAGATTCCGGGATTCACCGCTTTGAACATTAACAAGCCAAATTTCACTGCCCTCCTGCAAGCCGACTAAACCGGTTGGGAGATACTGATCGTCAATTCCAGTTCCTACACGTTTTCTGGAATAACTTTGGACAGCAACAGCAAGTTGTGTCCCATCTGGGGAAGCAGCAATTGGATCAAATAGCGTGAGGAGTTCTATCGACAGAATGTCCTCAATACTTCTTAACATTTCGGTGGGCATTATTGCGACCTTCCTTATTCTTATTCGAATTCAGGTTTATAGTAAGATCGAAAAATATATTTAGAGTTCGTCAGGGAACAAACACCCCACCGTAAAGAGGGGTGAAAAGTGTTTTCGTAGTACTACCTGAGAGCGTTAGGTAGCTCGGGACAGGGTCCTGGAATGAAATTCCGAAAGGCTTCTTTCAAGTCCTTGGAGCAGCTTTTCATCGCTAAGATGGAACGCCTCGCGTATTTTCATTGCCTGATCCGTTTCATCAAGAAGTTGTTGGTTCGATACCACAACAACAGCATTAACACTTTCGCGAAGTTCCTGTAGTGCTTGTTCTGCCTTTTTAATGCGACGCTGCCCTTCAAAATTGAACGGCAGTGCCACAATGCCTACGGCTAAAGCACCTTGCTCACGAGCGAGGGAGGCAATCATAGGCGAAGCCCCTGCTCCTGTTCCCCCCGCCATACCGGCGATAATAAAAACGGCATTGGCATCCGCAACAATGCTGTGGAGTTTTCCCCGATCCTCTTCGGCTGCTTTTCTACCGATTTCTGCATCCGCGCCACAACCGAGTCCTTGCGTTGTGTTAACACCGATCTGTACCGGTATCGCGTCATGGTGCTTGTCAAATGCTTGCTGGTCTGTATTCACAACGTAAAATTCAATGTCTGTCAAACCGGTTGCTATCATTCGTTTGACAGCGTTTCCGCCTGCGTTACCGACACCAATAACTTTGATTCTGGGTTGGATGTGTTTGGATTCTTCTCGTTTGGATGACATAGTTCTCCCGCTTTCAGGTTCGACACCGAATTCCTTGCGCAGGAGTTCACGTGTCTGTTTTAGTCTCGTTTTAATTGTCCCTATCGCAATTCCGAGTTCAGCGTGAATCTCTCTAATATTCCACAATTCTAGATAGTAGAGTACCGCAATACGGCGGACTTTATCCGGCAGGTGATACACCGCTTCTCGGACATCGTCGTAAAGTTCTGTTTCTCGAAAATGGGCAACAGCATCTTGATCAATGTAATCTGTCAAGTCGGTGTGTGGAATTTCGTTCCTCGAATGCTGGACAGCGGTATAATATCGTTTACACGCGTTGTAAGCGATACGCTTCAACCATCCATCAAACCTCTCAACGCTCCGCAATCCGTTGATGTTTTCCCAGACGGATCTCCAAATATCCATAAGAATTTCTTCGGCATCGCGACGTTGTCTCGAATTTGCGATAACCACTTTCCATACGCGTGGATTATAACGCGACATGAGCTCTGTAAATGCGGACTCATCACCGGCTTGGACACGTCTAATGAGCTCTTCAGATGAGAGATTTGGATGCAGTAATGAATCGTATTGCATAAACAGTTCCCAATTGAATTTTAACTTTAAGAGCAAGATTTTTGGAGAGGTGGTTTAAAAAAGATAGATATTAACACCTTCTATTTGCCAGATTAACCAACTGCCGAGGCTTAAGGCGGAACTGAAGTCATAGATTAGGGTTAAGATCTGTTGGTAGCGAAGTTTAAAATGCCACTGGATTTATGAGGAGAGTCCTGCGGTGAAACCGTAAGCGCGGAGATTCAAGTTTCCGCTAATGCGATGAATCCGTCCACCTGTTTGTTCACCCCAATTGTAGGTAATACCCATATTATTGAACCTGTCGGGGGCCCGTGCACCTAATCTGATGTATCCAAGTATTGCAGCGGACTTTCTAAATGATAGACTTCAGAGTCTTCCACAATTTGTTTAAGGAATCCTAAGTGCCCAGCACCGATGATTAGCAAAATACGCTCATCTTCTGATTCCGTGATTCGGGTGAGGTTGACGAAAGTTTTGAGATTCCGAGGATACCAAAAATGTGCGACCCAATTCGCCCCCGGGTACTCATCTTGTAGACCAATTCGAGCAATCCGTAAATAGTCGCGGAGGTTTGTGCGGATATTTTCCTCTTGGTTCAGCCTGATATACATATCAATTATCGGTTCGTATTTCTCATGTTCTATCCAAAGAGTACCATCCTCATCCTGCGTCATTTTCCCAGTAGAGGGCAGAGAAGCAAGGTATTCCTGATCGTTTACCTTTGCAAACGCACCGTAATCTGTCAAATGATCCTCCAGATCTTCCCGAACAATTGGATCATCGCGAAAATAATCTACACAATATACTTTTGAATGATCCATCTCTTTCGCCAATCGAAACCCGATCTGATGGATTTCATGCGGTTTTAGTTGGAAACGCCCCTTCAGATAGGCATCATATTCCTCCTGAAGTTCAGTATCATATTGTGTATCAACTTCAACGGCTATCTTCGTCGGTTTGAATTGGGCAAGTTGTTCTGCAAGTTGCTGAAGTTCGGCTTGGCGTTTCGGAGCGAGCACATTATCCATTCTATAATTGAATCGATCGGCTCCCCAATTTGCCAAGTGTCCACTGCCGAGAATCATAATTGTCGGTTTCATCTACGAACTGTTTCCTTTTTCGGCGAGTTGGAAACGGGTAAGCACTCTGGCATCACCCGTTCAATGTGGTTTAAAACATACGAGACCATTTAAAGTCGACTTGATAACCGCGTCCTTCCTCAATGGATCTTGCGAGGTTCAATCTGAACGGTCCACCTTGGAAACCGATGCCTAAGTTAACCTTCGGTTGGATGTGCTTTATGTCTTCCAAGTGATACCAGACTTGACCTATATCTATGAAAGGAACAATGAACGCGTCATCTCCCAAACTGTGAACATACTCCAAATTAAAGAGGAAACCGTGATTGCCCACAAATTCATAGAGCGAGTATCCGCGTAACGTGCCGATACCCCCGATGACAAATTGCCGTTGAAAAGGCAGTGGATCCGTCGCAAATCCGACTTTCAAACGTGCATCAATTCGGTCCTTCCCAATAAGATAATAGTGCCTGAGATGAATCAGGAAACGCGTAAAATCGAAATCAGAACCGATTGCTGAATTGGCATGTTCCACGAGAAACGTATTATACCATTCGCTTGCCCTTTCTCGGTTCTCAAGGTCGTACTTTGGGGTTGTATTTCCTCGATTATCAAAATCGTATTTTAAGGAGATACTGTGCATACTTCCGTCATGTATCTTTGCATTTCTTTGACTGGTGAGTGCCGGATTTGCTGACCAGTTCCGCAAATGGAAATGCATCCTATTTTCGAGGCTCTTATGTTCTTCCCAAAGCAAGGACACGCCGAGTGCGTGTGTGATGTTCATCGGCTGCCATTGGAGACTCATCACCGCGCCTTCTCTGAGATAATAGTCCTGAAAATCGGTACCCCATAATGCTCTGAAAAACTGTTCACTGTTGCTTAGCAAGATGTCTCGGTCTCTGACAGATGTCAAGCGGTGGATTTGCAATCCATAACTCAAATTCAAATTCTCACCAGATGTTACACCACCACCGGCTCGATAATTAAGCGTTCGACTTGAAAAGGCGTAACTCATTGTCCCAAATAGGAATGGGCTCGGCGCGAAACGGTATTGTCCCACAGAGTTATCCTCAGTGATGTCAACTAAAGTAGAAACGCCGCTTTTATTCTGACGGATCGTTGAGCCGGATCGAGAAAAAAAGCGCGGGTCGAGATCCGGCTGTTGCCCGACTTCAAATCCACCACCAAGTCGGAGGCCATCAACACGATTTAAGCCACTCATGCTCACAGGTCGAAAAATAGCACCGTTGGCCAGAGAGACCTTATTATCCTGAGCTAACACTTTTGGCACACCGTATTCCTCAACCTCTAATGCATCTAACAACCCTGTCATGCGGGACGATTTTGGTGGTGGCAATACCTTTAACCAGTGCCCATCGTTTTTGTAAAACTCTGTGGTGCCTATATTGGACCACCAAGAGCGTTCACTCGTTCGCGTGTGCCCTCGGTCAAAGTTAATCCCCATCCGAATAGGATCGATTGTGTCAGGGTAGTCGAGCATTTGCCATGGAATTTCCATCTCTACAATCCAACCGTCCTCAACAATGTTAGCGGCGACATGCCACTGTTCCATCCATTTGGTTTTGTTTGAGTTCCGCGCGGGAGAGTGGACATATTTTTTGCCCAATGGATTTGCCATAAAGAAGGCTCGGTTGGAAAATTGGTGTGTATGAAACGGGTCAATACTAAAAGAGACCCAATCCTCTGTTGTATTCCCAAATCGGACATGATCTTGGGTCTGACGAGCAACAATTTTATCTGGCTGGGAATCATAGAGGTGCCAGCCAACATAGATGGCTTCATCTGTATAAACCAGTTTAACTTTTGAATCATCTTCGACCGGGTTTCCAGTACGGACGTGCGTAAAACCATCCGCTTCGGGCGCGATTTTCCAGCACGCGTCATCAAGCGTTCCATCAATAGTTGGTGGATTTTCGATTTTTACAGCAAGTATCTCTCTTTGAACCATATCTCGTGTCGGTGCCGCATGTGCCTTCAATGCACCCCCGACATCAATATCCATCGCCCCAAAATTACTCAAACTTCCGAGCAAATCCTCAACCCGTTCTGGCGCGATCTCACCGACAATGTTGACAAAGGTAACATCTTGAGACGTTTCAGGGATTACAGTAATAAAGATCCCGTAAACCTTGTCTTCGTCAAAAAGCAGGTTGATTTCTATCACTTCACGATTTTCCTGGATTTTCACAAGAACTTCCCACTTATCCGCCTTGAATCTGTCTCGGAAATAGTTATATGCTTTCTTATCCCAGACAAATCTATCATAGGTCCGGACATAGATGCCATCCAACATCTGAATCAGCTCGGCAACTTCTGGTTGATTGCTCACCGATTTGGTAACCAAGTTGATAAGTTTGGCGGTGAGGTTAACTTCAACTTTTGCCTCGACGGGCACCCGGAAATCAAAGATGATAAGTCCTTTTCTCTCGGTTTCGTCAGGTTTTTCCTGTTGTGCAACTGCCGATTGCATCGGTATTAGCGATAAAACTAAAAACGATAGTATGAACAGCAGGACACAGTACTTTTGCAGTTTCATTGGTTCTCCTCCTGATTTGAGTGGTCAGCTGTTTCGGTTTCTGATTTCGGTGTTTCGTCCGAGGTTTCAGTTTCTGATTCCAGTGCTTCAT
>RKRO01000119.1 GCA_007571355.1 Candidatus Poribacteria bacterium
GTGTCCGTTTGAGATAATATCTAATTTTATCAATCACTGAAGCCGTGAATTTATGACTCTTCGGATCCGGCATATCTTTCGGAATATGGAGTTGGACCTGCTGTTTAAAATTGAATGGTGAGTGAGCAAGGAGTTCGCGGCATTCGTTTATCCCAATTCGCGCTTTGAAGTAACCAAAATTACGATTTGTGGAGAGCGTAGCACTTGTCATAATGACGCTATTTTTCTCCATAAATAACTGCTCCTGCAGCATCCTGTTTACGTTAGTTGGTGTCGCATTTAGAACAACGCGAGGCGGATAATTTCGTGTCGATACCTCTATCCAATACACATAATTTGGATCGTTTTGCCGAATTAACATATCCAATTCTTCCCGAAGACGTTCGCAGTGACGTTGATGTGCGATAATTTCTTGTTCGTCATCCTCTGTCGTTGTCTCTTCTCGTAATGATTTTAGCGTTTTCTCAATCGCCGCGAGCGGGGCATCCAGTACATTTTCAACAAAATCGCCTTTGTGAATACGGTGTGTTAGAGTGCCACCGCGTTCGCTTTCGCCGAATTCTTTTACTGCATCGAGGATACAACTAAAAAGTTTATTGGTCTGTTCGCGTGCCGCTACAGTCTGATCCTTGAGTTGTGGTGAATTGAAATGTGTCGCTAACCCATCCTCGCTCCGCTCATTGTAGAGAGAATCAAGTAACCATTTGACGCGAGTGTTGTTGAAGTTGATACTCGCGTGGTTGGTCGCTGTTGCTTCCAGATGGTGTGCTTCGTCGATGATGAGGTAGTCGTAATCAGGCAGGATACCAGCAGCTGAATCGCTGGCTTTACGGATGGCAAGATCGCTGAAGAGAAGATGATGGTTAACAATAAGCAAATTCGCGTTGTGCATCTCTCTTCGGACTTTGAAATAGAAGCACGTATCGTAGGTCTCACAGTTACGACCTAGACAATTATCTCTGTCAGACGCGACCTTATCCCAAACCTGTGGGTACGGTTGTAACGGCAGGTCTGCCCGACTGCCATCTACGCTCATGCCTGCCCACTCCTCAATGGCAGCAATTTGTTCAACCTCTTCGTAAGTGTCAAACAGCCCGCGTTCATAGTTGAGCAGATTTTTAAGCCGTCTCCGTGAGAGGTAATTGCGCCGTCCTTTCGCGAGCAGGACGTTGAAATCGCGCGGGAGGACGCGATGCAAAAATGGAATGTCTTTTGTGACGAGTTGTTCTTGTAGGCTGATGGTATTCGTTGAGATGACAACCCTTTGTTCCGATCTAAGCGCATGGGAAATCGCCGGAATCAGATAAGCGAAGCTTTTACCGACACCTGTTCCAGCTTCAACAATTAAATGTTCAGAGGAGGTTAGGGCTCGCGATACCTCATGTGCCATGTGTAATTGCTCTTCGCGGAACTCATATCCATCAAGATGTTGCGCGATGAGACCGCCTGGACTAAAAATTTCTCTGAGCGTTAAGGATGTCGAGGTTTCCATATATTTACATCTCACGGGGCAGCATTTCGCACCGTTTATTTCAGATGTGGCGTACAGCCGGCGCGTGAAATAGACTGCTTCGGCTTGCATATCCCATTGATTGATTCCTAAGGTCTTAGCTGCATAGTTATCTTTTCTGTGCCGTGACTGCTTTTGACATCAAGGATAAGTTCTTTGAGTTCTCGATCCTGCTTTTGGAGGAGTGCTTCAAGTTCTTGAACGCTATTGATATTTCGTCCATTGACAGCAATAATGAGCGAGCCTCGCGGAATCGGACTGTTTTCTTCAACCATGTCAACGATAACGCCGCGATCTTCATCGGTCAGATAGGTGTACCTTTCATAATCACCCTTTTGTAATTTCCGCACCGATAGCCCAAGTCGCCTCCATGCCACGGAGTCGATCGCAACAGGTCTACCGGCTTGTAATGCTGGCATTTCCGTTATGGTTACATTAAATAGCCGTTCATGTCCATTGCGAAGGACTGTGATTTTCGATGCCTTACCGACTTGTGAGTCCGCAATCCACATTTTGAATTCATCGGAATTCGTCACTTTCCTGCCATTGTATCGAATGATGATGTCGTCTCGTTGAAGTCCGCTAAGATGGGCAGGCATGTCTCTCCATACACGTAAAACACGAACGCCTTGTGGCACCTCTTCCATACCAATCCCAAGGAACCCCCGGATGATGCGTCCGTTTGCAATCAGCTGCGTCCCGATTTTTTCCGCAAGATTGCTTGAGATAGCGAATCCAGCACCTGCCCTGACAGCACTGGTCGCGGGTGTATTGTCTGGACGCCGGATTAATGAGTTGATTCCGATAACTTCACCGTGGATATTCAGTAACGGACCCCCACTGTTTCCAACATTGATCCAAGCATCCGTCTGAATGAAATCCTGATATCGCACAATACCAACATCTTGTAGGAGTGAACGTCCTTTCCCGCTCACAGTCCCGATCGTTACCGTATGATTCAGTTGAAACGGGTTACCGATCGCAATAGCAAACTGTCCAACCTGTACCGCTTCTGAATTTGCTAACGGAAGCACTGGCAGTTCTTCTGGCGCGTCGATTTTTAAAACAGCGATATCTGTGTTCGGATCCGCGCCAACCAATTCTGCTTCGTATCCACTTTCATTCAGCAGCCGGACTCTAATCACTGTTGAATCTCGGATCACATGTTCATTTGTGAGGATATGCCCGTCCTCCCGAAAGATAAATCCGGAACCCTCTTGCATACGAAATCGAGGGTTTTCTGATCGGCGGAATGAAGTTATACTGACAATCGCAGGTGTACTGCGTTTCGCGACATTTACAAAAGCGTTTTCGATCGAACCCAACAGTTCAACATCTGTCGGTTGCTGTGCTGTCCCGCCACATGATATAAGAGTGCTTACACCAAGGAAAAGGAATAGCAGACTCGGGCAGACAAAAATATTTTTTTTCATCGATTTATCCTCTTAGCATTTTCAGTATACATAGTGACGCTCTGTGTGTTTTATCTTAACATATTTATGTGAATATGTCAAATGTTTTCGCTACTGTAACAGGTGTATTTTGCTCTTCTGTAGGAGCGAGTTGTGCTCGCGATCGCTATCTTAGAATCGCCAACTTCTCCAGATACGTATACGTCTCACCCTTTGAAACAACCGAAATATGGCACATATAAATCCCCGGCGAGACAGCCAATCCATAAGATGTCTGCTGATTCCACCACGTGCGCCAGACAGTCTGATTCAGACGATCTGCAACACCTTCAATCCGCTTTATCAAGTTACCATTCGAATCGTAGATAAATACACGCAATTCAGTTATATCCGCATTTGCCTCAACTCGAAATTCAGTCAAACCGTCAGATCGTGCTGGGTTCGGAAACACCACCACTTCCCGCCACGCGAACGTCTGCGTCAAAACAGTGGACTTAACGACTGAAACCGCACCAAGTGGATGCCGCGCGATGACATTAAGAATATTCTCGCCCGGTTTCAAGGGTACGCGTGCCGTATAGGTCCGTGCCTCGCGATCTATCACCGCTACTGTTTGGCTCGGATGCACAATAATGTCAATCGGAAAATCTGATTTGAATGTCCCCGTGATTTCTAATTCGCTCTCTTCGGTGGTGGCAGGAACTTCTAATGTCAACTGTGGTATCTGCCGCATCGGGTGAAACATATCAGTGAGGAGGCTGTCTATCGTAACAAGTACCAACTGCGTCACTTTTCTCACCAAACGGAAGTTCACTTTATCAACGGTATCACCGGCAGTATGATAAAAGGGGTTGGCATCGTAACTTTGGGAGTCACGCCACGGTGTCGAACTCTCAGTGAGCGTTACAGCATTATAACCACCGTCCCAGAACGGTTTATGTGAGGAGATATCAACGAACTCGTCTTGTGACCGACGAATTTTTAAACCGATATCGTACCAGGTGTTCGCAATAATAAGTGCTCGACTTATCCATGACGAATCGTTGTTCGTAACGACTTCAACAAGGTCGCTTTTCCAGTTGAAACCGAACATATCCAAGTTAAAAACGGCAACGATGTTCTCACGGGATAAGTCAGTGACGGTATCGCCATTTATCTTTCTCGCGGATGCGTTACGAACATACTGCCGACTGCCCAGGAAACCGAGTTCTTCACCCCCTAATGCGACAAATCGTAACTCGTGGTCGTATTCATAACGACTTAAGAGAAACGCGATTTCCAGCATTGCGGCGACACCTGTCCCGTTGTTATTTGCACCCGGTGCCGTTGATGATAGCGGATTCCAATTCGGGTCCCGAATCGCTTGCGTGTCATAATGCGCGCAAATAATGAAAATACGCTTACTCGTAGAATTCGACCGCCGTGGTAGAATCGCGACGACGTTTCTAATCCCGCCAAAGACCTGTTCACTTACCTGTAAACGCGAGGATCGACGCAATTGACGCGTGATATAGCGAACAGCATTCTCTGTAGCTTCGCGGTGGTGCGCATTACGTGTCCTGAGCGCATGAACACTCAGACCCACCACAACATTTTCTTGTAAAGCGACGACCTGCGCTTCGAGGGTATCGGACTGCACCAGCGTGAGTAACGCATCGCCACGCTGTGAGATGTCAATGCCTTCTTGTGCTGTAACAGATAGCGGAAGACATAGAAGTATAAAAAGCAAGGTGTCTCTTTTTATACTGACTCGAGAAAGAGGTCTTAATTGTCTTGACATAAGCGAGAAAATCTTGTATCCTATTTTATAATCAACGGTTTCTCTGATTTTAACAGATTCTGTTCTCATTGTAAATAAGAATTGTGTGCATTTCCTGAAGAGACGACTTAATAATTCCACTGCTTTAGCCGTGGGAGTATATCATACCGACGTGTGATAAGTTTCGCGCACGACCGAAGCGGACAAGAAGATGCCAGCAAATTTACCTCCAACCTACTACAAACTCAAGCACGAACATGAAGCCGCTAAGACAGATGAGGAACGACTACGCCTGTTAGAGGAGATGTTACGCATCATCCCGAAGCACAAAGGTTCGGAAAAGGTGGTTTCGGATCTCCGCCGTCGCATCGCTGCGCACAAGCGGACACACACAGAGAAAGGGAAAGGCTCCAGAAAAAAAAGTTATAGCGAGCATATTCCAAAACAGGGAGCCGGTCAGATTGTTCTCTTTGGCCCCCCGAATGGCGGAAAATCGCAGATACTCGCCAAATTTACGAATGCCAACGCGGAGGTATCCGTAACACCTTACACAACCATGACACCTATCGTAGGGATGCTCCGTTATGAGAACATCCAATTCCAACTCATTGATACACCATCTATTATGCCAGACTACGTTTCGCCGACTGTAATGACCCTTATTCGCAACGCCGATCTTGCACTCCCCGTTATAAGTCTCGCAAGCGACAATTTACTCGATGATCTGGACACCGTGATCGGACTCCTGAACGAAGTAGGCGATGACGGAGCCGAAGATGAATATCTTATCGTAGCAAACCAACTCGACACTGTTGGTGCATACGAGAGATTGGAAATTCTGAAAGAATTTTATGGAGAAATGTTCCAAATCTACCCGATCTCCGCTGAGACGGAAGACGGTAAAGAGACTTTACTGCAAGGACTTTACAAAGCATTGGAAATTTTGCGCATTTACCCGAAAGCACCCAGTAAGGCAGTAGAGCGCGACGATCCAATCGTCCTACCTATCGGTTCAACTGTCCTTGATGCCGCTATCGGTTTACATAAGGATTTTGAAGAGTTCAAGTTCGCACGGATATGGGGACCCGAATGGCACGATGGACAATCTGTCAGTCGCAATGACATCGTTTACGATGGAGACGTTGTCGAATTCCATCTGTAACTGTTTAACAGATAGGACTTCCACTGTTCCCCTTGCGGACGAGGTTTGAAACCTCTCTTGTGACAGTAGTGATTCATAACAAACTTGATTAAGTCCGGACGAAGAAGGAACGAAAAATGTTGAGACAGAAAAGGACCTCTCCATATTTCATATTTTCACTCCTTATTCATTTCCTGTTGTTATTGGTGATATGGTTGTCGATTCCTAATGAGCCACTATTACCATCGATTCCTGATAAAATAGATCCTGATAAAATAGACAGTTGGATAGTGAAGGTTAAACCTTTGCCACCTCCCGCCAAACCACGTATTGTTAAACCTACCGCGCCTGCTGAACCTGAGATCGTTGAAGAATCGAAACCACAGATGCCACCAAAACCGAAAGCCGGTATGCGTTCAACTTGGGGGATAGCAGATCAGGACACACCTGTGGTAGCCGCCAGACCCAAAACGCGCAGGCAAGAGGGGGCCAATCGCACACCGGAAACCGGAAACGGAGTATCCCAGGCGAGTCCTACCGTTAGCAAACCTACAAGTTATAATGTTGAGAATCGTTTAAGAACGCATTCCATCACGCAGTCGGTAGCCGTACCTGCAACGTCACCGAAAACTGACCATATCGCACCGCAAGGAGAAACGAAACAGATTGCTTTAGAGGCAGATGACGATTTGAACAATTTGGGTACCTCTCCAGCAGTCGATGCCCCCGCGATTCACTACGGAAGTAAGCGCGGTGATGCACTCCGAGTAACAAGCATAGGCAATTCTTGGGGGGGCGGCAGCACCTCTGCCGGCGGCGGTGTCGGCGGCGTTTTCGTCTACATGATGAAGGATATTGCCAATACACTCGCAGAAGCCACTACAGCGAAGAAAGTTGATATTATCTTCGTGCTTGACGAAACCGCGAGTATGGTCGATAACATCCGCGGTATCCGTGCCTATGTCGATTTCCTCTTTGAAACTATGGAACGAGAAGGGCGGGATACCACTTTCGGGTTAGTGACCTTCACAGATACAACAAAAAGGTATGGACGCACGGACGACCTCGGAACCTTTAAGAATTGGCTTTTCAAAATCGGTGTTGATGGCGGCGGCGACATCGCTGAAGCCGGATTAGATGGGCTCATGACCGCAGTAAAGGAAACCAAGTTCCGGAGGGGCGCACAACGTTTCATTGTGCTCGCCAGTGACGGCGCATTCCATGATGCCGATTACGACGGACGGTCTCCCTATAGCCTTGATGAAGTGATTGAAACATTACAAAAAGAACGTGTGCGAGTCGATGTCATCGGTATAGATTACCTGCCAATCCGGCAGATCGCCTTAGCGACCGGCGGAACCTGGCGCGCAATCCCCGGCAGAGGCTACCTCGAATATGTCCCACCATTAACATTGACCGTGAAACTGTTCTCGAAATTAGGAACACTCGGATTTGGAAACGGACGCGTTGATGATAAAATTACTGTCTATATTAATAATCC
>RKRO01000397.1 GCA_007571355.1 Candidatus Poribacteria bacterium
ACCAAAATAGGAATTGATATTGATCCACAGCACGATGAAGTTATCAAAGGTGATTGGTTTGATTACAATATTGATGATGGAGCGACCACATTTGTTTTAACACATGCAGAAATGATGTTAGAAATGGATAGACTTAAAGCTTCTTCCGCACACGGGACTCGAAAAGCTTTAGAAGATAATAAAACTATAGAATACATGATGAGGGTAGAAAAAGATTCTGCGGATTGGGATAGATGGATTAGCAACTATTGCAAAGAGGGTGGTATTTTTCAAACGTGATAAGCCCTCCGGTTCATTCAATAATTAATATGAAAACGACTCACAATATCCTCTTTCAAGATTCACAAGATTTGAAAGAAATTCCCTCAGAAAGCGTTGACCTTGTGGTTACCTCGCCACCGTATCCCATGATTGAGATGTGGGATGAGATGTTCAGCCGTCAGAATCCAGAGATTCAGGGGGCGTTAGCTTATGGCGATGGGATGCATGCGTATGCGTTGATACACGAGATTCTTGATGCCGTATGGGATGAAGTGTTTAGGGTTTTAAAGAACGGTAGATTTGCGTGCATCAACATAGGCGATGCGACAAGGACGGTAAACGGTAATTTTTGTTTGTATCCGAATCACGCGAGAATCTTGACACACCTCTTAAAAATCGGGTTATCAGTATTACCTGATATCCTCTGGCGAAAACAGGCAAACACGCCTAATAAATTTATGGGTTCGGGCATGCTGCCTGCAGGGGCTTATGTGACGCTGGAACACGAGTATATTCTAATCGTCAGGAAAGGATTGAAACGAGAATTTAAAACGGAAGCCGAAAAAGCAAACAGACGTGAAAGTGCGCTGTTTTGGGAAGAACGGAATGTCTGGTATTCGGATGTTTGGATGGATATCAAGGGAACGGAGCAGAAACTTCCGAAGGCGATGTCGCGATTACGGAGCGCAGCATTTCCATTTGATTTAGCGTATCGACTTATCAATATGTATTCTGTGAAAGGTGATATGATCCTCGATCCGTTTTTGGGGACAGGCACCACGACTGCGGCTGCGATGACATCGGGACGCAACAGTATCGGTGTTGAGATTGATAAGGGTTTTCAACAAGTTATTTGTTCGGTAGCACACCATGGCGTTGATTTTTCAAACGATTATTTGCACAATAGATTACTAAGGCATTATGCGTTTGTCGAAAATAGGATCCAAAAGTCGGGCCAGTTAAAGTATACAAACAAGTATTACGGTTGTCCAGTGGTGACGAGTCAAGAGCAGTTTATTCTGTTGAACGGCTTAAAAGAGATTCACACGCGCGGGGATAATACCTTTGATGTTGTGTATTCAACGAAACCCCAAACTTGGAATTTTGATCAACCTTTAGAAGTAGCGAACAGTCATAAAATGAAGCCTCACACAAAACCCTTTCAGCTCAGTATATTGGACACACAGTAACTTCACATTGTCAGATAGGTATCTATGAAAATCAAACTCAAAACCGCTGAAATTCAGGAATATGTAAACGCTCCTGCCTCCGTATTTCCGAAGTACACGACCCAATTAATGAATGTCGCAAATCAAAATTCTCAGGCGACGCGCCCGAGGCACGTTGGACAATTGAGTGAACTGATTCAGGAATTTCCGGGACAAACTTTTGAAGAATGGGTTACATGGTATCAGGAACAATACCCCGATGCGATTGATGAGGCGACAGATAGAATAATCTCAATGATAGCAAATTTCAACGAGGCTGTCGAAAAAATTGATAGAACTCTGGTCAAATCATGGGTAGAAGACCTTGTTCTCGTCAAAACATTCGCGGGCCTCAAATTTCAAGAGGCAATCCTAAAGAAGTTGTCGGAAATAAAAGGCTGTGACTATCGTTTAGCAGAACCCCATGAGGAATCCCAAGGTATAGATGGCTTTGTCGGTGAAGAAGCGTATTCCATCAAGCCCAGCACCTATGATGCAATGCCCACTGTAGCGGAATCAATAGAGGTAAAAATTATTTTTTACGAAAAAAAGTCCGATGGTGTGGTATTTGAAATACTGGAAGAATAAGGAAGCAGCCCATTCCTACAGAAATGTTACCCATTGGAACTGTGGAAAGAGTCTCTGGATTTACAAACCCCTTTTTGTTTCTTGCCCTTTGTACTGCAACTGATACAAGCGATAATAGATGCCATTCTGCTGTAGCAACTCGTTATGTGTGCCGGTTTCACGGATTTCGCCGCGATGCATGACGATAATTTTATCCGCGTTCTGGATCGTAGAGAGTCGGTGCGCAATAACGACGGAGGTGCGATTTTCCATCAGACGGCTCACTGCATCTTCAATCAAGAGTTCAGTTTCCGTGTCAACGCTTGAGGTCGCTTCGTCAAGGATAAGAATACTCGGATCGGAGGCTAACGCACGTGCAAAGGCAACCAGCTGCTTCTGCCCAACGGATAACCCAGCACCATCTTCTTTAATTTCGGTCCCGTAAACCTCCGGCATCTTTTGCACAAACCTGTCCAAATGTACATCTTCCGATGCACGTTTCACCTGCTCCGACGAGATCGATGGGTCTCCTAAAGTGATATTCCGCTCAATGGAATCAGAAAAAAGAAAAATATTCTGCTGCACAATACTGATAGCACCACGTAGCTCTTCCAAGTTCATCTCTCGGATATCTACGCCGTCAATCAGAATCTGTCCCTTGTTGATCTCATAGAATCGGCAAAGTAGATTGATGATAGAAGTTTTCCCTGCCCCTGTATGCCCTACGAGTGCAACTTTCTCACCCGGTTCCACCTTAAACGAGACATCCCGCAAGACATAATCATCATCGTTATAGGCAAACCAGACGTTTTTGAATTCAATCTCCCCCTTTAGACTTTGCTCACCTTTTTTAGGAGCGGTAGAAATGATAGTCGGTTGCGTGTCAAGGAGTTGGAAAATCCGTTCCGAGGATGCCATCGCGTTTTGGAAGATGGTATATTTTTCGCTCAGTTCGCGGATGGGCCAGAAGAACTGTTGCGCGTAGCCCATGAACATCACCAGGCCCCCAAAGGTCAGGGCATTTTGTATAATTTGTCCGCCGCCATACCAGATAATCACGGCTGTGGCGAGTGATGCTGTTACTTCTATCAGCGGGTGAAAGATCGAAAAGTAGAAGATGCTCTTCAGGTTGGCAGCGAGGTATCGCCGATTGCGCTCGTTAAAGCGGAGATGACTCCGCCGCTCTTGTGCAAACAACTTCATCGTGGTCATACCGACGATATTCTCTTGTAAAAAGGCGTTGATTCGTGCAAGCTGCTTACGTTGTTCTCGGAAGGCGCGACGCGAATAGATCTGATAAACAAGCGTTGCGCCGAAAATAATTGGGATTACCGTGAACGTCACGAGTGCAAGTTTCCAATTATAGAGAAGCATCACTATGACAATCCCACAGATACGGAGCAGATTCGCGAAGATAGTAATCACACCGGAGGAAAAGAGTTCATTAAGGACTTGAACATCGCCCATAACGCGAGTCATCAATCTGCCAACCGGATTTTTATCAAAAAACTGGACATCCAAGCGTTGTAAATGCGAAAAAAGCACCTGACGGAGATCGTGCATTACATGTTGCCCGATCATCTGGGTGCGATACTCTTCAGAGTACCCGAACACGAACAGGCTTATCAATGTGAATACGTAAAGCATCGCGATTGTACTTAATCCTTCTGATATACCGGGGGTAATATAGTTGTCAATCGCAAGCTGCATCAGAAAAGGGCCTGCCAATTGCGAAAGTGTATTCCCCACCATGAGAAATGCGATGATGAGCAGCTGGAATTTGTACGGTTTGAGGTATGAAAGGAGGCGCCGCATTAACACCCGGTCATAAACTTTTCCGAGATCTTGTTCTTCATCGCTATATTCGTATAGGTCACTTCCCATGCCAAACACAGGTCGATTCCTCCTTCGGTAATCCGTCATTATGAGGCGCGCTGACAAGTACGCCTGCAGCTGCGTAAGTTATAGTTTTTCAAGTTCCTCTTGTAGGAGTTGCGTTTCATAGATCCCGGCATAAATCCCGTTCTGTTCGAGGAGTTGTTCGTGTGTGCCGCCCTCAACAATGCTGCCCTCGTCAAGAACGACGATGTGATCGGCATCTTTGACGGTGGAGATACGGTGTGAAATGAGAATTGTTGTGCGATCCTTCATAATCTCGGCGAGTCGACTGAGGATCGTGTCTTCTGTTTGGGTATCCACATTTGCAAATGCGTCGTCAAGGATCAGAATTTTCGGTTTAATGATAATTGCGCGTGCAAGTGCGCTCCGTTGGCGTTGCCCCCCTGAAATTGTCATCCCACGTTCACCGAGGAAGGTGTCTAACCCGGCGGGGAACTCCTCAATCTGTTCAAGGAGATCCGCAGTGTGCGCTGCGGCTCTTATCTGTTCCTCGTCCGGTGTTTCGAGGCCGTAGGCAATATTATTCCGCAAATAGTCAGAGAAAAGGAACGGTTCCTGCTCGACTACCCCGATGCTGGATCGAAGAACATTTAACGGTATATCCTGAATGTCTACCCCATCGACAAAGACGGTGCCACGTTCTGCTTGACGGATACGTGGAATGAGGTTGACAAGTGTAGATTTCCCGGACCCTGTTCCACCGACAATTGCGAGCGTCTTACCCCGTTCAATTTTGAGGTTAATGCCCCTAAGTACAGGCGTTCCATCGGGATACGCAAAATTAAGGTCCCTAAATTCGATCTCGCCTTCAATATCTTTGATCCTCCATTTCACCTGCTCACCATCAAAGATTTCCGGTTTTTCATCAAGGATTGCTTGCATTCGCCCCATAGACGCTGCACCGCGTTCAAAGGTGTTAACGATGAAGCCAAGGGTAATCATCGGACGGATGAGCATCATCAGATAGGCGTGGAACGCGACGAAATCGCCGAGCGACATTTCTTCGCTGATGACCCGGAGTCCACCCATCCAAAGCAGAACGACAATACCGATCCCTGGCAAACAGCGAAAGATTGGAAAAAAGAAGGTCATCAGTCGGATCTGTTGGTGGTTCCGGTCAACAAACTCTCGATTCAAGGCTTGGAAGTGTTCGATCTCGCTTGCTTCCAGGGTGTACGCTTTCACCACGCGGACACCGGACAAATTCTCCTGCACTTTGGTGTTCAACGTTGAGAACCCCTCTTGGATTCGCTCATATCGGGCATGCAACCGTTTTCCAAGGAAGCGAATCAGGAGTGCAAGCACTGGATAGGGCAGCAGTGCGACAAGCGTCAAGCCTATATCAATACGAAGCATAATGGTAAGGGCAAGTCCGAAAAATACGATTGCATCTGCTGTATACATTACAGCACTGCTCAGCACCATTCTGATGGCGTTCAGATCGCTGGTTGCCCGCGTCATCAGGTCGCCAGTACGGACGTTATCGTAATACGCAGCAGAGAGTTTTTGGAGATGAAGAAAGAAATCGGCACGAAGGTGGAACTCCATCTGCCGCGCGACACCTTGAATAGTACGCCGTTGAATGAAGCGTAAGATACCCGCAAAGAGCGCGATCCCAAAGATAAGTAGCGCGAAAAAGAGGATTCGTTCCGGAGAGATCGTAAAGGTTGTTCCCACATAGGTCGGATCATAAGCACTTCGCCAAGCGAGGCCTAACTCATCAACAACCGTCTTGAGGATTTTTGGACTAATCAAGAGAAGAACATTCGTCACGACCACAAGAAAGAAACTAAAGACGATGGCGTACCGATACCGAATGACATACTTCTTGAGACCGAGTAGACTGCGAATGGTGGGGCTCCTTTCCGGCGAGTGCATCTTGCCGCGCGTAATTATTGCCTATTTTGACGTAAATGTTGGATATGTGTTTAATCAAGTTTTCACTAATGTTGATAATCTCTTCTTGTAGGAGCGAGTTGCGCTCGCG
This sequence comes from Candidatus Poribacteria bacterium, assembly GCA_007571355.1. GTDB lineage: Bacteria > Poribacteria > WGA-4E > WGA-4E > WGA-3G > WGA-3G. The sequence continues at coordinate 5,923 of RKRO01000397.1, forward strand.
ACTCCTCAGGAACGCGTAAAAGTGCATCCAAGTGATATGTTAAGTCCTTTACGGGGCCTTAATTCGATAAAATCATTTGACAAAACCTGTCTAAAATGGTAAACTTAGTTTTAAATAATAGAAACCTGCAAGTTCCGCCCTTAGTCCAAAAAGACAAAGAAAGGATGGCAACATGGCATCACAAAACGAACTAAAGTCAATGTTAAACGCGCCCATCGCCTTAGCACCGAACACCTACCTACACTTCTATAATGGCGGGAAACTCCGCGCTGAGTTCATGGGTGAACCCGATCCGAAAGATGATTTTTACTCCGAAGAATGGATTTTTTCCACGAATCGAGCAATTACGCCAGGCAGAGATAACCCGTCTGATAAAGGCTTCAGCCGCGTCGAACTCCCAAGCGGCGAGGTCGTTCTGTTGAAGGAATTGTTGGATGCGTTCCCCGAAGAGACGCTCGGTGGCGCGCACGTCGCTAAATACGGCACGGATCTCGGTGTACTCCTCAAGATTTTTGATGTCGGTGAAGGTGCACATATCCCAATCCACTGGCATCCGAACCCCGATTTCGCACAAGAACACCTTAACTCACCCTTCGGTAAAAACGAGGCGTGGATTTTAATCGGCACGCGTCCGGGAGCGAAAGCCTGGATCGGTTGGAAAGAAGATATGGACAAAGCAGAATTCCGCCGTCTGATGGAGGCACAAGATGTACCGACACTCCGCAGTCTCATGCACGTCGTTGAACCGAAAATCGGTGAAGTCTATTTCCTACGGACCCCCATTGTCCACTCACTCGGCACAGGGCTCTGCGTGCTTGAACCGCAGGAGCCTACCGACTGGAACATCCTCGCGGAATGGGAAGGATTTCCTTTTGAAAGAGAAGACGGACACCTCGGTCTTGGATGGGATTTGGCAGTCGATGCCGCTGAGTTTGATAAATTGGAACTCGACTATCTTAACAGTTACATCCGCCGCACCCCCGAACTCGTCCGGGCAGAAGGTGATAACCGCGAAGACCGCATCGTGCCAGAGGAGGCTTTAAAGTTCTTCGGATGCTCGCGCCTGACAGTGAATTCAACACTGAGTATGCCAGCAGGCCAAGGCTTCTACGCACTCGTGACATTAGGTGGCGAAGGTATCCTGCGCGGCGACTTTGAAGATGTCCCGCTTAAACGCGGCAAGTCTGTTTTCATTCCACGTTGCCTGTCCAGTTACGTTATCGTTAGTACCAGCAACGTACCGATGGAAATCATCTGTTGCTATCCACCCAACCTTTAAAGAAAGTAGTCGGCGTACGCTGTATGTCGTAACGACTTACTGTGTGACGCAAGCGGTAGCACACAATGTTAGACTTTAAACCGCCTAAACCCAATACGATTGTGATTAAGTTAGT
>RKRO01000019.1 GCA_007571355.1 Candidatus Poribacteria bacterium
AGTTAAACAGGGGTAAATACCAGTTAAATAGGGTTATTTTTGCTTATCGGTTAGGCGTTTTCTCCTCTGTGCGCGGTGGAAGTGCAGACGCTTGGCAGTCCGCCGCCACTGCATCCGCAAGGTATTGGGGGGTCAGATTGAAGGGGTGGTGAGGGCTGGCAAAAAGGGCTTTTATCGCGCAAGCCGAGTATTTTTTTATGAAAAGTTTTATTCAGCACGACAATAATCTGGACAAGAAGGGTTATAATCGCCCAAAACAGCGGGTGTCCCCGTTGGTTAATGCGAATGACCATTGGGGCTTTCATACTCGGAACAGGGGGAGTTATGCTGCGCTACTTGCCCTTGAATCGGTCGATGAACAGACAGCCGGCACCTACCCCACTTTGCACCAGTGGCAAAATGTGACGTGGGACAAACTCAAGGTGCAGTCCGATAGGTGGGTGTTCGCGGTGAACGGCAAGGGCTATGTGATGCGGGGACAGCGCAAGCGCGCACAAGGCGCTGAATATGTCCAGCTGCTATTGCTGGAGAACGGCGAGATGACGGCACGCGAAATAAAACAGTGTATCCGTTCCCTCGACACCGATGCGGTCAAATTGCAACTTCAGACGCTCATCGACATCGGCGAGGTTGACTGCCGCATCGAGGGCAAGAAACGGCTTTATTCCCTTCTCATTTGACGAAAAAAGGCACGGCTGCAATCTGCTTTATCAGTGTGTCCGTGAGCTTTCTCGCTGGCATGGTGTATTTTCTATCCGTGCACTTTTGTAAGAATACTATGGGCTGCGACGGTGGGCAGTCCTATATCCTGCACCTGTCTTCCGAGTTCTAAGCTTCCGCTAAGTGGCGTGGGTTATCCTTTCAAAACTGTCACGCATGACGGCGTCTTCATAATTTTTGACTAGTCTCTCTTTTAGGGAACGGCACTGAGGTTCCTTTATTATTTGACTAACGCGTTGCCGTGTTACACCAAACTTTTCCCCAATTTCTTTTGTGCCGAGGCCTTCCACGTATAATCTGACAATCTCAACTTTTTGCTTCTCTCTAATCATCTTCTTCTCCTTTTCCTAAAAGATGTTCATCCCGAACAAAATATTTACCATTCTTGTTGATAACTCTGTGCTCTTTCACGAGCTGCTTTAACATCTCTTGCAGTGTGGCATATGAAACATCAGTCTTGGGTAACAACTGATTGATGTCCGATGGCGATTCACGAAGGAAATCGAGAATTTGCTGGATTGCGGTGATGGTGGTGATTCTGGTGATTCTTGCCGTTTTTGAGGGTTCAGCCCTTGCGGTGCCTATATCCAAAGAATCATCGCAAGAATCATCGCTTGTGTCTGTGCCGGTGATTCTTGCCAAAGAATCATCGCCATCATCGCCATCATCATCATCATCATCATCATCACTATCATCGCTTATTGCCTTATATTGGCCATAGCCTGTTTTCTCTACTTTTCCGTCTCGTATCATCTTACTAAGCAAATTGCGAACATTACCCACTTTCTTGCCCATTGCTTCAGAGATTTCTTTTGGGCTCATCATCTCGCCAGATTCTCGTAAGACCTCACAGATTTCAGCTTGTTCCTTGCTCATGAAAACGTCTTGTGCTTCGCCCTCGATAGTCCAGAGCCCATCCCTGAAACTCATGCCGAGCTCCTGCTCCTCGAAGTCGCGTCCCGTAACATTCATGACAAAACTGCCATTATGCCGGCGTAGGACAATCATTGAATCGGCAGCCGCTTGACTGCCAGCAGAACCCGAAATCATGTTGTAGACATTCTCATCGGTAGCTTTCCGAAGGTGCATGACAACAATGACAGCGATACGATGGTCGTTAGCCCACTTTTGCAACTTGCCGAGCATTTCATAGTCCTCATCGTATAGCGTTCCGCCTCGCTGTCCATTGACGCTGGGCTTCACCCGCTGCCATGTATCAATGATTACACAGCCGATTCCCATCTGCTCTACCATCTCGCTGAGCACAGACAATCCTTTATCATCCAGCCGATAGGGTAAATTTCCTTGCGTGATGATATGTAAGTTCTCGGGCCACGCTCCATCGGGTTGTAATAGTTGCGCCCTGTCTTTGAGCCTGCGCTCGCTATCTTCCAATGCAAGATACAGTACATCCTGCATCTGCTCAATCTGAATAGCAGACCCGACAATCCCCCCCTGTGATACGGCGAGTCCAATACTGTAACAGAGGAATGATTTCCCGATTTTGGGTGGGCCGGCAAGGATTGTCAGTCCTTCGGGGATCAGGTTCGGCACGGCGAACCGAATCGGCTCATACTCCGTTTTCTGAATCGTAGCAAGGTTAGTAATCTTCGGCTGAGGGATGACAGCATCGACAATGTTTTGCAGGGTGTCGGGGTCAAAACAACCGGCGGCTTTGTGTCGCTGCACAGATTCACGGATTTGGGGTAGAGTTGAACCGCCTTGCCACATGTTAGTGACATGCTTAACGAGTGCTTCCCGTGCTTTTTCGCGTTGCTGTTCTTGTTCTGGTGGCGTCCACCCATGCTCCTTCGCCAAATGGTATACAAACCCCTCTTTATGCCCTTCTCCGGTGGCAAACGAATTCCACTTCGCCTGCATTTTTTCAAGGTTATCTTCGTAAGCCGCCGACCGCCTACTCCATCCGTCCCATAGGTCGAATGCCTGACCATCAGGAATATCGCTGTGATGCAGTGCCATCCCGATTTCAGTCCAAATGCCATAATCGTCGGCAGGAATAGCGTTGAGGGCGGATTGAAGTCGCTTTCGGTCGGTTGGGTATTCGGTGCTGGCTGTGGCTTTCGGGCTGGGCTTGGGTTCGGGTAGCGGTTGCCACTTGAGGGGTGTGGCGTCCTTTAAGACGGCTTGGGGGTCGTGGGGGATGAAGCAGAGGCAGTGGATGTTTTTCGGTTTTTCGTCAATCTCGCCATACCCCTGTTTTCTGCAATAGTCAGAAACCGCTAAAAATGCCGCCTTGTGTTCTGCTATCGTTGCGATAGGTGCAACTTGCATCAGTGCTTTGACTTTGCCGCGGGGTGAACGAAAGATAAGTCTTGCGTGTTCATCCCTGCAAAGGTCCTCAAAGAGTTTATCGAAGTCGTCCGATTCATCAAAATCGGCTTGGATTAGGTTGTTATGTTCAAACTCGCCATCCTTAATGCCTTGTCGCCTGCCATCATCAGCAATCAACAATACGGAAGGGGTAAAGGCCGGAAGCGACTCTTTAAACTTGCCTTGTTCTACAGGGTTGGTCAAGCTTCGTAAGTGCTCAATCTTCTGTTTCCACGCGGGGTCGCCGGTCAGTTTCTGATAAAGTTGATTAATATCGCCAGAATGTTTGGTGCCCCTGCTATTGCTTCCGTTCTGAAAAAACGCAAATCTTTCAATCACTTTGCACCTCCCGTCCGACGAATCTCTCGAAAGCCGCTCAACAAGGCGGAGGCCTCGACCTCGCTCAAATTTAAATGTGAGCACGGCACGCGAAACCGGTGAAGCTCTTGAACCTGGGAATCAGTTGCGGGTTGGGGGGAGAAAGGGAGGGACAAACGACGGAGATGCCGATGGAGCAACTTCAAAGATGAATCTTGAATTTTTTCACAAATCATGGTATGCTAATCCTCAATCTTCATGAAGGTAAATGTCCGTCATCGTCTACTACACCTGACAAAACCCGACGACGACCAGACGTTAACGAGCCCAGCTCCCACGCTGGGCTTTTTAATTTGGCAAAATTTTACCACATTTTTCGATTTTAGTCAAGGGTTTTTTTTTAACTGTAAATAATTCATGACACATTAGAACTCATGACAGGCTGCGCTCTCTCCGCTTTGCCATCCGATTTCCGCATCTTTTCGAGCAGAATTTTCGTTTTCCGCCTGTTGTATAAAACCGATGCTTCAGGCAAAAGACGGCATTACAATCGTCGGCCGCACACTCCCGGATAGGTAGAATTGACGCAATAGGGTGCTTAAAATCACCCCGGTGATTATTTTCGATTACCTTCCAGAGGTTATGTATGGCGATTATGCCGTCCTCCAAGCTGCTGATTCCGTGTGAATCTCTGAAAACCTGAAGTTTCGGCTCATTGTTCCATCCGTTCAAAACGGCGATGGTTGCTATGTCTGCTACTCTGTGGGGCTTCATCTCTTCGGGATTAAGGATTTCTGTTTCGAGGACATCCTGCTCATACTCAATCTCGGTGCCGGGGAAGGTTCGGGTCACTTCAACTTGTCGGGTCTTGGTGGGAACATCTAAAGTGTGCTGTAATTTGCAGCGCGTCACACGATAGTGGACTTTTGATTGCCAATCGTCTGGCTCTTGGTCTCTTGGCATCTGTTGTAGTATATCCCCCGCATAGAGCATACCTTTATCCCTTGCGTCGGGTGTACCGAGGATGGGGGCGGGGGGCATAAAAGGCAATAACTTACTGGTATCGCAGTGTGGCATCCATTGGCGTAGATTATCGGTTGTTGGCACTATGCCATCTTCAGGATATTGACCCCATTCAATTGCTACGACCTCTCTAATAATAGTGTTAGTGTTGGTGCGAATCATTTCATTTTGCCTCCTTGGTTAATCATTTCATCTCTCCCTTGCTGTTCTCACCGGATTCTGCCCGAAACTTCCCACTGAGAATCAATCCCCAGTGCCGCCAATAGAAGCCCTCCCACGAGCATGAACAAGGTTTCAAGCACCTCTAAAACTACTCCCATATTACCTCCTTTGTAAAATATCCGATAATTTTTCTTATCGGATATAATGGGGCTAAAATTGCTAAAATCTCAAAACAGCGATGCAGTCATAGTGGGGGTTCACCCTGTCTCAATAACCGAAAAAGATGTCCGATAACCTTTTACTCATCCGAGAATATCCTGACACCAGACGACTCCAACTCGGTGAGAGGATCATCTACAAGCCAAACTTTAACCATTCTGTCATCATCATCAGCTCCTGCGATAAAAGCAACCCCCCGGGGAACTCGTTCAGAGATAAAATTTTCAATCTCCGACATGATTTCCCAAAGATCGGGACCTTTTTCATTGCCTACGCTTGATGTTTCAATTTCCGCATCATCCATAGACTGTAATGCTTTCCACACCGCCTCAATTATTACCATTGAGGCATCATCTGCGTGGGATTTTCCGGTATCCGCTAGCAATTCAGGATTACGCCCCCATAGTCCCATTGAATTGCGAATACCCTGTCCCCACCCATGATGAAATTGCCCCAGTTCATCCTTCGGCATATCTCGCACTTCGCGTTTATCTTCTGCTGCCATCTCCCCTAAAATCTGTTTTACTGCTTCCAATACGGTGCGGGGTAAACTGTTCATAATATTTCTCCTTTTGGTTTAATCGTTGCTAAATAGCAGCTGCATAGCACTTCTGCTACGGTAGTTCCGATAACCTTATGGGCTATCCATACCCGTTACTTATTGGCGGTAGCCGTTCTTGTCCCAAGTGGACACCGCACCGTCGCCATACTCAGTGACGCCCATAGCTGCCCTTGTCGTATCGCTTCCCTTGCCCCACACGGCAACACTCCCGCCGTATTCATTGGAGCGCATAGCTGCCCTTACCGTATTGCTTCCCTTGCCAGCCACCTCAACGTGCCCGCCGTGTTCGTCGGTGCCTATAACTGCCTTTGGATTTCCGTCCTTATACACCTCAACGCGCCCGCCGTGTTCATCGGTGGCCATAGCTGCCTTTAGGAGTCCGTCCTTGCCAACCACCCCAATGAATCCGCCGTCTTCAGCGCTGAAAATCGACCCCATCAAATTACCACTTTCATCAACCACCGTTATCTTCTGACAGGTTATCGTTCCAAACGTCGCATCTGTGGGTTGGGATTGGGCGACGACGCCTACGGGGGAAAATAATCCCACTATCATGGTAAGCAGTGCACCGAAACAACCGCCGATTACTGCTATCAATACTTCTTTCCGTTTCATAGTATTTCTCCTTATCGTTGAAAGTTAGACCTATCGGTATTTCCACTGAATTTGAGTGGTACCCCCCTTAGTCCCCCCGCAAGCAGGGGGAGATGATTACCTCCCGCGCCCAGAGGGCACCCGCTGATGATACCGCCTCCCAGACGAAGCGACGATTCCTTGCATTCTTTGGACAGCGTTTGCGTTTGTGCTTCCTCTCAGTTCTGCTGGCAGCCCTGCCCGTAGTCGTGTATAAAGGTGGGTGAGTGATGCCGTACGGAAACCCTTACCCTGCCATCCTCATCATCTGCGACTACCGCCGGTGATTGATACGGGGCTTTGTTTAACTTGTCTCTGTATTCCAGCACAGCGTCCAGTAGTAAATCCTCTATGACAGGGATAAGCATTTCATCTTGAGCAAGAATATCTTCAATCGTGCGTGCTTCAATCTGAATAATCATATCTTCTTTCTCCACACTTCAAAGTCGATCGTGGCTTGGGTTTAGGCTAATTATCGCTATCGCTTCTCCGATAGTTTCTCCGTTTGCTTTCTCGGTCGAGCAATCTCGGTAATTCGTTTAGCACACAGACACGAATCAACTCGGAACGGCTCACATTGAGTTTCTTGGCAGCATCTTTGATTTTCTTTGCATCTTTCTCAGTAAACGCCGAAAAGATTTCTACGGATAACCTGTCTCTAAAACCTTTCATCACAGCACCTCGCTTTCATCTGAAAGCATACCATATTCCCTCGATATTTACAAGGTAAAATACTTGGTTTATTCGATGTTTTCCCTCCATCCCCTTATCCATCGTCTGACGGTATCAATGTGGGTATGGGTCTGCTCACTGATAATCCCCGCTCGCTTGTGTTTGGGCGTTCCGTCTTGCTGTATTTGCTCCCACAGTTTGCGGGCTTTATCGTGCTTCAGACTCATGCTCCGGTAGGTTTTCCGAAAGTCCCGCGGTCCATCGTAGCCAAGTTTGTCCAGTTCGGTGTGGAATTCAGGGCGTTTGATGATTCGGTATACGCTTCTTTCCGTTACCATTAAGGCTTTGGCTATCTGCTTTGCGTCTCGGTGTTTCACAAAGAGTTGAGCACATGCTATCGCTTGTCGTTGTTGCTGGCTCTGCTTCTGCGGTGTCTCCTGCTCATCTATCCACGCTTGGGCGTCGGAGATTTTGATTGTCCACTGATGGTCAAGGGACGCTACCACTTGTTCTGCGTATTGTGGATAAAGTCTCAAAGCGGTTTCTTCGTCGCTCGCATTCAGTAATATCGCAACGGCTACCATCGCCGCGCCGTCTGATTTGTTTCCCCAGTCGAAATTGCTGCGAGTGTTCATCAACTTCTGGGAGTAGGTCGGGCTTA
>RKRO01000236.1 GCA_007571355.1 Candidatus Poribacteria bacterium
TGCGGCGGTGTCTGCGGACTTTCTCCCCTTGCGTTTTACCTTGACGGCCGGGCAGCGGCATGATGTCACGCAAGGTCCGGCGTTGATAGCGGACTACACCTGTAAGTCTGTTGTCGCGGATGCTGCCTATGACTCAGACGCTTTTCGGGCAGCGATTACGGACGAAGGAGCAGAAGCCGTGATTCGCCCTCGCAAAAGTCGCGTTGAAGATCGCCCCTATGATAAAGAGGTCTATAAACTTCGCAACGTCATAGAACGTTTTTTTCACCGCTTGAAACAATATCGGCGTGTCGCTACGCGCGATGATAAATACGCCATCCGATACCTCGGCTGCGTCTATTTCGCAGCTATACTTATTACGACTAAAAAATGTAAACACTACCTACCTAATACGTTGCTCTGCCGCCGCTAACATCGTAGCATTGTCCTGTCACAAAACTTGCTTCATCCGATGCCAAGAAATTCACAACAGCCGCGACCTCTTCTGGTTTCCCCACGCGCCCTAACGGAATTTTGCCCACCATATAGTCAATTGTAGACTGCGCCATGCCTTCCAATATCGGTGTTTGAATTACAGCAGGCGATACGGCGTTCACCCGGATGTTATAGTCGGTTACCTCTTTTGCGAGTGCTTTCGTCAGACAGATGACCCCGGCCTTAGAGACCGAATAGGGAATGAGCGTCGGGTTGCCTTCTTTTCCAGCGATAGAGGCGATGTTCACAATCCTGCCGTAATTCTGCGCGATCATCGGTGCAATTACGGCTTTACAACACAGAAAGACACCTGTGAGATTCACACCGATGACGGTATCCCAATCTGTCTCTTCAAGGTGCGTTAGGGGAAGTGTCCGTCCCGCAATTCCGGCGTTGTTGACGAGGATATCAACGCGACGAAAGGTCGAAATGACTTCTTCGACAGCAGCGTTGACTGACGCGGACTGTGAAACATCCGCCTGAAGGGGTAGTCCGTTGCGTCCGATGGCTTCGATCTCCTTCACCACCGCTTCAGCGGCTGCGATGTTTAAATCCATGATGGCAACATCGGCTCCGGCGTTCGCAAGTCTCAAGGCGATCGCTTTACCGATGCCTTGTCCTGCTCCTGTCACAATTGCGATTTTATCCGTTAGATTCATCAAAATCCCTCCCCAGTTCCCAAAAATTGTCTTATTTAACGCCAGTCATCTTTTACTCTCCGATCACAACGCCGTATTGCCCAACAACGGCCCCTTTGTGTCCCCTCTGATAGTGGAGGTGCCGTTCACCGACAATGGGTTGCGTGCTTTGGACTTCAAGGGAGCCGCGGACATTTCCCATTGCGGCTTCGTCTACATCGGCACAACAGTTCGGTTTAATATTACGATGCAGCTGCCTACGAATATCGCCTCGTTTATTCCGGACGATGATGTTGACGAGTGCGTTGGTTTCGCCGACATTGAGGAACCGGAACCAGTCTCTCGCGCCGCTTGCGATTTCTGGGAAAAAGAGTCGGATCCCGACCTGTCCACCTTCTTCGGATGCTCCGGGTAGATCGACGATCGCGGTGCCGCTGTGCATGTGCCGCTCCGCAACGATGGGCTGCTCAGCGGTGATTTTTACAGAGGATTTGATTTTAATATCCTCCATTTTCGGCATCCAACATTCAAAAGGGTCTAATTCGCGCTGCATTGTATTTACAGGTTTACCGGTTCCATCTTCATGTGCGATCAGTGTAACTTCCCCTCTTTCTCTGCCGACATTCACGATGATTGCCCAATCTCGCCATGCCGGTCCTGTTTCAGGAAAATAGAGCGTGCGCGGGGCATCCCCAATCACCTGCCCGTACTGCCCGACGCAGGTCTTGCCCCCCTGATAGTGGAGGTGTCTTTCTCCAACAATCGGCTGTGTGCTTTGGACCTCGAGCGTGCCTGTAACGTTTCCCATAATGCCTTCGCTAATATCCCAGCAGCACATTGGCTTGATTCTGTGGTGGTGCTGCCGTATCGTATCGCCGCGTCTGTTCCGAACAATGATGTTTACCAAGGCATCGACCTCACCGACGTTTAGAAACCGGAACCAGTCGAGTGCTCCGGGTACCAATTCTGGGAAGAAGAGTCGCAGCCCGACGGTCTCATATTCTTCCGCAGCACCGACAAAATCAAGGATGTTCGGGTCTTTGTGCATGTGCCGCTCTGCCACAATCGGCTGATCCGCGGAAAACTGCATCGAAGAATTCTGTTTAACTGCCTCAACATTTGGGGTCCAGCACTCAAATGGGCTTATTTCTTTCTCATCCGACCACGTCGGTTGCCCGTTACCTGCGTGTCGGGCAATTATATTCACGCGTGTCTCTTCGGTTCCAACGTTAATAACTTGAACCCAATCCTCCCACTGGGGACCTACCTCTGGAAAATAAAGCGTTGTTGCACCTGCCATTTATTCCTCCTATTTAAAAAGAAAATCTTTAAAACAAAATTCTATTTTACCGAAATGTGCAACGGTAAATCAAATATATTGTCATCGGTCTTGCCGTTACTATTTTAACTTGCATTTATTTAGATTTGCCACTATAATTTTCCCGATTCCACTTAGGTGTCTATAGCCTATGCCTTAAGTACGCTAAAGAGACTTGAACGGATACGACACGGCGCAACAGATTCTACAATTCTCACAACACCTTGAGGAGAAATTTTAATGGCAGCAAAAAAATTAACGGATGCACAAATCCAAGAAAACCTCACACATGTTGACGGTTGGACTATTGAAGAGGGTAAACTGCACAAAGAATTTCAGTTCGATACCTTCGTCTCGGCGTTCGGTTTCATGACGCAACTCGCCTTAGTGGCTGAATCGCTGAACCACCATCCCGAATGGTTCAACGTCTACAACCGTGTGACAATAGACCTAACGACGCACGATGCTGGCGGCATCAGTGAACTCGACTTCCAGTGGGCAAAACAGGCGGATGCAATGCGTGGTTAAATCAATCTCAATCGGTAGACATGGAGGAAATATGCGTCAGAAAACGTATCGTGCAGCGGCGATCGGGCATACCGGTGCTGGCAACTTTGGACACGGACTACACACCCCATACAAAGCGATAGAAAACGTCGAATTTATTGCTGTCTCTGACCCAGACGATGCCGGTAGAGCAAAGGCGGCAGCTGAGGCAGGCGCACAACGCAGCTACGCCGATTATCGGGACATGCTCGAAAAAGAGACCCTCGACATCGTAAGCGTCTGTCCGCGTTGGACAGTGGAACATCTCGATATGATAACTGCCTGTCTTGAAGCAGGTTGCCACGTTTACACGGAGAAACCGATGACAGCATCGCTCGCTGAGGGTGATAAGATCGTTGAAACAGCGAAAGCACGTGGTTTAAAAGTCGCTGTTGCACATCAGGCGGTCTATCTTCCCGCCACGCACGCCATCAAACAGATGCTTGACGATGGGAAAATCGGTACTATCCAGGCCTTTTATGCCAGTGGTAAGCAGGACCATCGCGGGGGCGGCGAGGATATGATTGTTCTGGGAACGCACCTATTCAATATGATGCGCTTCCTTGTCGGTGATGTCGCGTGGATGCAGTCCCACGTAACCGCAAACGGCGAAGAAATCGCTTATGGCGACGATCACAAACCGACAGAACCTGTGGGACCTGTCGCTGGCGACTGTATCAACAGTTATTTTGCTTTCAAAAGCGGGGTTTCAGGCTTCTTTACGTCTCGGAGAGATCAGGCTGGCTCCGGCAGATACGGTATGGAGATCGTCGGCAGCGACGGTATATTCTCGATCCGCGGCGATGTCGCAAACCGACTCATGGTCTACCCCTATCCGGTGCTGGTACCTTCACATCCAGATCAAGCGTGGGAAGGGATGGATTTAGATCAGACACCTTTCTCGAAAGGCAATGAACTTGCAATTCGTGATCTCATTGCTGCTGTTGAAAACGATCGGAAACCGATTTCCGCCGCCGAGGATGCCGTCGCCGCGCTTGAAATGATCCTCGGTGCTTATGAATCCCAACTTTCTGGACAGCGTGTCTCTTTTCCGATGGCGAACCGCGAACACCCATTGCGGAGGTAATTCGGTAATTCCTTGTAGCAGTCTGGTGCCCTTCCCAGTAACGGGTGGGGCCCCGGTTGCCAACCGCACCTACTGGGCAGGCGGAACATAGAATGACCGAATCCAATTCCGCCAATCTGGTTACACCGGCACCATCTGCCGAACCCCGTTTTCATAGTGGACCTGATAATCTCCGTCCGGGACGTCCATCGCACGCACAGCGAGTTCTCCGAATGTAATCAGCGGTTCGGAGAGCCGGAGCAGCTCGTCAAGTGATTCGGTCGGGGTTTTGTCTGTTGTATCCAACACAATCTTGCGTCCATTTTGCGTAAACAGAGACCTGTCAATCTCCTCTTGAAAAAGGCGTTTGAGTGTCGGAATATCGGCTTTTTTGATAATCTGGTATTCGTGTGGATCTGTTTCCATCCGTTCCGCAATTGCTGCGTCATCGGCGGTCAGATGGATCATGACGACATCCGGCAACCGCGCTTCAATCACCTGTGTTTCATAACCGCGCTGCGCATTGATATGATACTTGGCGTAATACGGGCTTTCAGGATCGTCGCCGTAAAAGGACGAATAAACGAGCTCCTCAATGTGCCAACCGGCGATCATCGTATTCGGATAGTTTTTGATAACTTCAACGTGATACTGGAGTTGCATCCGTTGCATCCGCTCTTTCACATCATCGGGGAAATTCACGTATGCCGCCCTCGATTCTGGACTCAGCGTTGAATCCGGGATCGTAAAATGATCGTCCACGTGAACCCGTAACTGCCGGTGCCGATAGTAGTCGGTCAATAGATTGACTAACGTCGATTTTCCTGCATACTCAATGCCGACAAAGATACATCTCATAAGAAAGACCTCGCGTAAGTTAAAGATTAATCTACTGTGGTGCCTGCTTCCCTTATAGATACTATGGGAAACCTCTTGACTTACCACACCCTGTTTTATATTTATCACGAAATCAGAAAAATGTCAAGCATAAGCATTACGGGCTTGCACTTGAAACAGAAAAGGTGTATAATGCCCAATAGGACTTGCATAAATGTCTTTAAAAATTTTCAGGATTGCTGACCGGAAAGTAAAATATGGGTTTCCAAGAACACCGCGACCGTTATCTACAGAGTGTCCACCGCACGCGGAACACCACCGAAGCGACCCCAGAACTTTCATTGTACCCACGCCTCCAAACCTTCCTTGAAGAACTGTTCGTTGACTATTTCGATAGGGATACTGTCCGCTTAACACAAGAGCCGAGGCAACTGGATCAGATCGGGAGACCCGATTTCATTGCAATGGATGGCTTGCTACCCATCGGCTATATTGAAGCAGAAAGATACGGTAGAGACTTGGACAATCTCACTGGGCACGCTGAAACACAGAATACTCGTTTTATTGAAAACCTCGACAACTTTATCCTTACCAATTTCGTCGACTTTCGACTCTATGCGGACGGGATATCGCGCGCGACAGCAAACATTGAGGAGTCTCCTGAGAATTTAAAGCGGCTCCTGGAGCGGTTCCTGAACGCCGGACACATTCAAATCACATCACCAGAGGTGCTCGCGAGACATCTCGCCAGACGGACACGTGAACTTCAGACCCAGATTGCGACGACGCTCACCGACAAAAATAGTCAAATCTATGGGATGTTCTCGGCGTTCAAGGAGCTTCTCCTTGCGACATTGACACCCGACGATTTCTCGGATATGTATGCGCAAACGCTAGCGTATGGGTTGTTCGCCGCGCGCTGCACACTTCCGAACGCGACGAACTTCTCGCGCCACACAGCAGCAGAGGCACTCCCACGATCAAACCCGTTCCTTGCACAACTCTTTTATCATGTGGCATCGCCGGGACTGGAGGCGAATGTCACCTATATTCTCGACGACATCGCAACGCTGCTCCGAAACGTCCGGACAGAGATGCTCCACACGGCATTTGCTGCAAGAAACCATCTTGAGGATCCAGTTATCCACTTCTACGAGACTTTCCTCGCCGAATACGATCCGCAACGCCTCGTCGATCGCGGTGTCTATTACACGCCACCACAGGTTATCTCCTACATCGTCAGATCCGTGGATAGCCTGCTGAAAACGGAACTCAACAGACCGGACGGTCTTGCTGATGACGACACGCTCATCCTTGGCCCAGCGACAGGTACGGGCGGCTTCTTGTTGGCAGTGCTTGAGCACATCCGAGCCTCTGTCACCGACACCTATGGCACGGGAGAGTGGACGCAATATATCAATGCACAACTCGTTAGACGGCTCTTCGGGTTTGAACTGCTCGTTGCGCCGTATACCATCGCGCATCTGAAGTTGGGTTTGTTCTTGCAAGCGCAAGGTTGGCGCGCCGATGAACGCCTCCGCATCTATCTCACAAATACGTTGGAACAACCGCAGGAAATGCAAGAATCTCTGCCGTTTGCTGGATTCATCACGGATGAGGCGAACGCGGCATTGTCTGTAAAACGGGACAAACCGCTCCTTGTTATCCTCGGCAATCCGCCCTATCCACAAGATTCTTCGAATCCGAGTCGCGAGGGTAGAAGATTAACGTTTATTGGCAGACTCATAGAGGATTACAAGCAGGTGGACGGAGAACCGATCGGTGAGAGAAACACAAAAGCACTGCAATCGGATTATGTGAAGTTTATCCGATGGGCACAGTGGCGGATTGACAAAAACGGCGAAGGTCTTATCGCTTACATTGTCAACAATAGTTTCCTTGACGGCCCAACTTTTCGGGGTATGCGGCAAAGTTTGTTAAATAGTTTCAACCGGATATACTTACTCAACTTACACGGTAGCAACAGGCGGACGGAAGTAGACCCTAAAGTTCAGAGAGATGAAAATGTCTTTGACATTCTACAAGGGGTTTCCATTTTATTGGGTGTCAAAGAAAGGAAGCATTCCACACCAACAGAGGTTTATTATGCAGATATGTGGGGGTTACGCGATAAAAAATATAACAGCCTCTCGAAAATGGATGTCCAATCCACAGAGTGGAATGCGTTGCAACCGGCATCGCCCTACTACCTTTTCGTGCCTCAAGTCGTAGGTTATAGTCCTGAATACGATAACGGTTGGAAAATTATTGACATTTTTCAAATAGGATCAGTTGGCATTGTCACGGGTAGAGATAAATTGACCCTTCGCTCCACGGCGGGGAAAATTCGCGAAACTGTAATCGATTTTTCTTCTCTTTCTGAAAA
>RKRO01000375.1 GCA_007571355.1 Candidatus Poribacteria bacterium
CACCATTTTGCCTCGATAATCCGAGAACGAAATTGGTGTGCCATCAAATGCCACCGCTGAAAAGCCCGGGAATTCTTTGCCAATCCACGCTGTCTGATCCCACGCGACTGCTATCTCCGAATGCCCCGTCCACGCATATTTTTCTGCGGATTCGGTTTCACCTAATGTTTCATAGATATCGCTAAGTCCACGCAAGGCGTACCAATCCTCGGGTTCTTGTACAAGGCGTTGCTGAAAGGCGTGTTGTGCTTCAACAATTAAAGGTTTACACCGCGCAAGCAGTTCAGCGTTTTCCACGGGACTTTTCATCAGATTCCGATAGATATAGCACGGTGTTCTCCCAACATCTTTGTACAGTTTTGTCAGCCAGCGAGACAATTCGAATTCATCTTGCTGCTTCGTTCTTTCAAAAAGCCTTTCGAGGGCAGTAAGTGTCAATTCAAACAAAGGATCTAAAAATTCTCTGTAGTGGCTAAGTGCAAGAAAACAAGTTTCTACATCATTAGGAGCCAGCGTCATCGCCTGTTCAAGAAATAGAATATCCCTATCTTTTTCACCGTTAAAGACGTGTTTATCTTCCCAGACAATGGTTGCCAACATCTTCATCGCCGCGCCGTTATCAGGGGAATTTTCAAGTACTTCTTCGGAGAATTCTCGAAGTTCTAAATGCATTGCTTCGGGGAAACGCGAGATGTACTCAGGCAGCTGCGGTGGCAGTGTCGTTTTACCGTCAACAACGCCTGCTTCAACCCTCGCCTTGAAGTAGTCCAGTAGTTGCTCCTGAACTTTCGGTGTCAGTTCCAATTGAGGACTTGAGAGTCCACGGTCCTCCAGTGAATCAAGGTACGTATCCCAAAAATCTATGTTTTCGGGCATTCCATTGCCTAAGTCACACGCGTTAGCCGATTCTTGAAGCAATTTTTTCTCAAACGCTGCCTGAGCCTCGGGCAATAAGGCTCTACATCTTTTAATCAATGTATTACACTTTTCGATCAAGGTCCCGAACTGCTCAATTCGACCCGGAGTTTCATACTGTGCCTTGCAGGCCTTGAGTCGCTGATAAACTGCATACGGCGTTATTCTATGCCGTTGATATGTATACCTTGCATCCCGATAGTGTAACAACGTATCGTCCTGTCGCTTTGCCCATTCATATAAGTTTTCAAGCGCGATGAGTACTTTCTCTTGTTCATAAATATGCCCATCGAAACCGTGACTTTGCCTGTACTGGTTAATCAAATGCAGATTTATACACGGATCTTTTGGCACTAATGCCAACGCCCTTTCCACGAATGGTAGACTCTCATCGCGGTTCATATCTCTCGATGCTGCTATTGCCAAAATTATAGATGCGCCACCGTTGTCCGGGTCTGTTTCAAGAACCTCTTCTGCCAACATTCTTAGTTTTGGTTGCATCTCCTCAGAAAAACGCCAATAATAGTCATGGAAACCGGGGGGGAGTGCTGTCTGTCCGTCAGAGACACCCTCTTCAATCTTTGTTTTCAAGTAAGCGAGGAGTTTCTTCTGCGTATCTTCGTCTATCTCCTTCAATCCACCTCTTGCAAGTCCGTAGTTGTAGAGCGTGTCGAGGAATGTATACCAAAAATCTGTAGAATCGTGTTTCACAGTCATAGTTTTCTCCTTTACTGACTAAACTTTGGACAATTTTGGGTGCCACCTCACAGATACGGCATAGCCTTTGAGAACACATAGCACACCGCTGGCGTGCAAGAAGGGACAATGCTGTTCGCTATAGACAGCGCACGCCGCTGAGGTGCAGCATTTTTATTACAGTTCCATGCAGACGCGAAGTTCGGGAAAAATAGAGAGCTCTTTGAAAACACAACGCTCACGCAACAAGAACTGTCTAAACCATAGTTTACTGAGAAGGGCGCCTAAAAAACAATTCATAGACATCGGGTGTGGTTATAATTGTTTGTCGATGCATTAAGATTTCGCACATTGGCGGAGCAAATGATCTGTGAGGACAAGTGCTGCCATCGCCTCCACAATTGCAGGGGCGCGCACTAACACACACGGATCGTGTCGTCCGCTCGCCTCTAACGTTACCTCGTTTCCATCTATATCAACCGTCTGTTGCGGCTTGCCGATCGTTGCTGTCGGTTTGAAGGCGACTTGGAAGACGATATCTTCGCCGTTTGAGATACCGCCTTGTGTGCCCCCGGAATTGTTCGTGCGGGTCCGAATTCGCCCTGCCGCGTCGCTTTTTTCTACATAAAAGGCATCGTTGTGTTCGGAACCCATCATCGTAATGCTGTCAAACCCCGATCCGATTTGGAAGCCCATTGTCGCGGGCAGGGACATCATCGCTTTTGCCAAATCCGCTTTAAGTTTATCAAAAACTGGCTCGCCGAGTCCAACGGGGACGTTCCGCACAACAGATTCTATGATACCGCCAAGAGAATCTCGGTCCCGCCGCACCTGATCAATGCGTTCCGCCATTTTTGGACTCACAATCGGGTCAGGACACCGCACAGGGCTCTCTTCTATCTGTTCGAGTGTCACTGTGTCTGTATCCACTTCAGCGGATAGTGTATGAATCTGTTTGACATAGGCGAGCGTTTCGGTTCCAGATCTTTCGCGTAGAATCTGTTTTGCTATCGCGCCAGCAGCGACACGCCCGATGGTTTCTCGTGCACTTGCCCTGCCACCGCCCTGCCAGTTTCGGATGCCATACTTCTGTTGATACGTGTAATCGGCGTGTGAAGGACGATAGAGGTTTTTTAGATGACCGTAAGCTGCTGGACGAGCGTCCTTATTCCATACCAGCATAGAAATAGGCGTTCCGAGTGTTTTACCTTCAAAAACACCAGACAATATTTCCACAGCATCGCCTTCCTGGCGCGGCGTTGTGAGGTGACTCTGTCCCGGCTTCCGCCGATCAAGTTCAAATTGTATTGCGGATATATCAAGGTCAATCTGTGGCGGACATCCATCAACAACAACACCAACAGCACCACCGTGTGATTCACCCCAGGTCGTAATCCGAAAAAGGCGACCAAATGTATTCATGAGTTATATTGTCGCACGTTGTAGACGCGCACCTTTAGTTTTAGAATTGTATATTTTAGGCATCTTGTGATATACTATAACAGATTCACTCCTAAAATGCAAGCAATTTTCGGTGTCGCTTGCAAACCGAAAACTCGCTATTCAAAAGAAGGAGACTTATGCTATCACTTTTTAAACGCTATATTGCACTACTCCTGATCTTTATCGTCATTGTGTTTCTGTGGGACACGCTGTTTGTGTATCCGTTGAAAATCTTTGTCGTGTTCATGCATGAAGTGAGCCACGGCCTTGCTGCAATTGTAACCGGTGGAAGAGTCGTCGAAATTCAGGTTAACCCACAACAAGGCGGACACGCCCTTACGCAAGGCGGCTCTCGGTTCTGGACACTGACTGCGGGATATCTCGGTAGTCTCCTCTGGGGGGGGGGTATCCTACTTCTCGCAGCCAGGACACATTTCGACAAAGCCATCAGTATTCTGATCGGTCTGGGGATGGTGGCAATCTCTATCGGCTTCGGTGAAAGCACATTTACCTACCTGTTTGGCATCGGGTTCGGGGTCGCATTGTTCGCTGTCGGGCTTTTTCTGCCAGAGGTTATTAACGATTGGATACTACGTGTCATCGGTATGACAAGCTGCCTGTATGCGATCCTTGACATCAAGAGCGATGTCTTGGACAGATCTCACCTGCGTTCGGACGCACGGATGCTCTCAGAAGTGACGGGACTTCCAACGGAGTTCTGGGGCATCCTCTGGATTCTCGTCGCAGTTGCTCTTACCTTATGGTTTCTTTACCTCGCTGGTAAACCGATTACAGTTACCCAGCAGGCTTCCACCGATGAAGAACTATAAGCGTTTGTGGCGTACTTACTCAACCAAACGGATTGAAACGATTCGATGATATCCCACTAAAGTAAAGGAACCATACACAGAGACCTAACAGAAAAAGCGGCACACAAATCAGTGCGATGAGGATGAAGCACCCCCACATCCACGAACCTCGGGATTTCGCAGTAGTTGAGAGCCGTGCGAGCAACATACCGCCACATATCATGATGATAACGATAAGACCGAATATGACTATCATCAGCATTTCTTGTTGTCTCCTCCCGTGAACGCAATACGGGCTTGACTATAATATGAAACACCCTTCAAAAAGTCCCGTCACCTTACGCGCAACGCTAATCGGCATCATCCTCATACCATTCAATAGTTACTGGATTCTACACCTCAGCTATATCTGGGACTCCAACCGACCGACGAGTCTGGCACTGCTGTTCAATGTGCTGTTCACGTTACTTGTGCTTATCGGGTTCAGCGCGGGCCTACGCCGTTTACGTCCTACACTGGCATTTACGCAAACTGAATTACTAACAATTTATGCGATGCTGTGCCAAGCATCCGTTTTTGCTGGGCGCGATATGCTACAGGTTTTGGTGCCGTTGATGGGGAACGGCTTTTGGTACGCAACGACCGAAAACGAATGGGCACAACTCTTTCATCAGCATCTCCCGGATTGGCTTGTCGTCGGAAAGCAAGAAGTCCTGCGTGGTTTTTATGAAGGCGAAAGCACGTTCTATCTACAAGCACATATAAACGCGTGGCTCCTACCGACACTTATCTGGGTCGGTTTCTGTTTCGTGATCGGGGTGACGATGCTCTGCCTCAATGTGCTTTTACGCAAACAGTGGCAGGAACACGAACGCCTGACCTATCCGATTGCGCAACTCCCGTATGAAATTACACGGGCCGCATCAAACATAGGGAACCTAAAAACCGCCCCGCATCTATTTTTCAATCGACGGATGATGGGTGTCGGATTAAGCATCGCTGCTGTCCTGAACCTGCTCTATAGTTTACATCAAATTGATCCCGTTTTTCCAACAATTCCACTCTATCACGGGTTTCGGCTTGCTGAAAAACCGTGGAGTGCAATGAATAATCCCGGTTTCCGTATCAGTTTCTTCCCGTTTGCAGTCGGCGTGGGTTTCTTGATCCCGCTCGATTTAGGGTTCTCTTGCTGGTTTTTCCATCTCTTTTGGCACTTTCAGAGAATCATTGGTGAGAGTTTCGGATGGCGAGGGGCTATTGGGTTTCCAAAAGAGATGGCACAAATTCGGGGTGTGTGGATGGCTCTATTTCTCTGGGCACTATGGATGGGACGCGCACACGTCAAGGTAGTGTTGCAAACCGTTTTCAGTAGGCATGCATCCACCGCTAATGATGAAGGTGAAGCATTACGTTATCGGACAGCGGCACTTGGAGTGATCATCGGGTTTATCTTGATTCTGGCGTTCTGCATCAAGGCGGGAATGTCCCTCTGGTTTGCGCTCCTATTTTTCATCCTTTATTTTCCAATGTCTGTGACAATCACACGTATTCGTGCCGAACTCGGTCCGCCCTCACACGATCTTTACAACGCCGGGCCTGATCTGCTCCTAACAGATGCCCTCGGCACACGCCGCATCGGCAACCGGAATCTCTCGGTGATGTCGCTCTTCTTCTGGCTGAACCATCTCTCTTACCGCGCCCACCCGATGCCACACCAGTTAGAAGGATTGAAACTTGCACATCAAAACCATTTTAATCCGACGCATCTTCTCTGGGTATTGGCGATCGCTATTTTCGTAGGCGCACTTTCTGCAGCGTGGGGACACTTGCATCTCTCGTACGAAGTCGGCTTAGAGCAAGCGCGTTCATGGTATGCCCGCGCCGCTTTCAACAGACTTGCGGGGTGGCTCTATAACCCCCGCGAAACGAGCATCAGCGGTATGCTTTACACCGCTGGGGGATTCGCTTTTGCTGTTAACCTCCTACTCTTACGATGGCGGTTCATTCAGTGGCCCCTGCATCCTGTCGGGTATGTTGTCTCAAGTTGGTGGACATTTACTGGGTTATGGTTTCCACTCTTAATAAGTTGGACGGTCAAGCGAATACTGCTCTCTGCCGGGGGCGTTCGGTTATATAGGCGTTCAATTCCGTTTTTCATCGGGCTGGTTATCGGGGATGTGATCGTCGCATCCATAATAAGCATTCTGGGACTGATTTTTGATTTTCGGGTTGTCTATCTAAGTTGGTAACGTCTCGCGCCGATAGCCTAAAAAAAATCACTTGACATTCGGGAATATTGATGCTAAATTTTCATACAGAACAGAAACGGAGAACACCGTTATTTGGGATATATTAAACAGCATGGACACTACAAACTTGTCACTCAGTGTGAATATCGGCGGGATCCAGATGCGAAATCCTGTTATGACGGCATCTGGCACGTTTGGCTATGGCACCGAATATGCAGATTTCGTGGATCTGAACCGACTTGGCGCGGTGGTCGTTAAAGGCGTTACGAGTGTACCGTGGCCCGGCAATCCGATGCAACGCATCATGGAAACACCCTCCGGTATGCTCAATGCGATTGGGTTGCAAAATGTCGGCGTAGACGGCTTTGTTTCAGAGAAACTTCCGTACTTACGCAATTTTGATGTGCCAGTCATCGTTAACGTCTGCGGTAAAACGGTGGAGGAATACCTGATAGTTGTCGAGAAACTAAACACTGCGGAGGGTGTCACTGGCGTAGAGCTCAATATCTCCTGTCCAAATCTGGATTGCGGCGGTATGAGTTTCGGTGTTGACGCGACGTTAGCACATCAACTCGTCAAAGAAGTCCGCGCGGAGACGCATTTACCGCTATTGGTGAAACTTTCCCCGAACGTCACAGATATTACCGTAATCGCCAGTGCCGTTGAGGATGCTGGGGCAGATGCACTCTCAGCCATCAATACGCTTCTCGGTATGGCAATCAACGCAGAAACGCGGCGACCGGAACTTGCAAACGTTACAGGCGGACTCTCCGGGCCTGCAATAAAACCTATAGCACTGCGATTGGTCTGGGAGGTCTACAAGAGCGTCTCCATTCCAATCGTGGGGATGGGTGGCATTATGACTGCGACAGATGCTATAGAATTTTTCATCGCCGGAGCATCCGCTATAGCCGTAGGGACAGCAAACTTCGTGAATCCACACGCGTCAATGGAAGTGGTAAAAGGCATTCACACCTACCTCAAAAACGCAAATATGCGATCAATGAAGGAACTGATTGGCAGCTTGCAAGTCTGAAAGTCTTGAAGCGTTCATGCAATCTCTCAATAGATAGAAATCTAATCGATTATAGTAAAGCTAGTAATTATTGAAACACATCCTATAGAAGCGAGGTGCCTCTGATTCCCCC
>RKRO01000399.1 GCA_007571355.1 Candidatus Poribacteria bacterium
GTGCATGTATGGGATATTCCTGATGGGACATCTTCCACTACACCTACGGACTCCTGCATCACCCGGAGTATCGCGAAACATACGAGGCGAACCTCAAGCGCGATCTGCTACACCCTACCCGCTTGTCAAGAGGAGCGAGGGGAGAATGGGTCATAGACCAATATCGGTCAAGACCGACAAACGCAGTGACATCGTCAACGACCCGAATCTGCAGATGACCGGCAATATATTGTCAGGTTGATTGGCAAAGTAATTACGGTAAGCGTGGAGACAGTAGACATCATTAACAAATTGCCCAGCCTAAAATCAGTAGTGTCAAGGAAATGTTTTGGGATTATGAAACACCCTCACTTAATTCGCGCAGAAATTCAAAGGTATAAATCCCAGTACGGTGTCCATCGCTCCATATTAAACGAACCGCATAGCGTCCGACTCGCTGAATATCCACAAGGCGTAAATTTTCAAAAAAGTCATCAGGCGGTAAAATATGGAAGGGGTCTTTTCGCAAATGTACCGCATCGCAATGGGCGCACGGGCATTTTTCGCGGAGGAGACGATAAGACAACTCACCCTGGTGCAAGTCTTTCCATTGAATTGTTAAACTATTATCGCCTCTTTCGATTCGTGTTGGTTGGAATTTTTGCATGGTAACCGCTCAAATAGGGTGCATAAGAAAAAAAACGATTGCCGATTTGTGCGACCATAAGCAGCCGGATAAACCGACAATCGTTCAGGGAGTTATGATTTAAGGATTGCTCCTGCTATCCGCTATTCAAAGTACTCCGCGTTGATATCAATGAACTCTTCCCATTCTTCAGGAACGTCTTCTTCCATGAAGATAGCCTCGACGGGGCATTCGGGTTCACATACGCCACAGTCGATACATTCCTCCGGATCGATGAAGAGTTGATTGTATTCCTCAAACTCATCAGCATCCGGTAACGGGTGAATGCAGTCTACTGGACATACATCAACGCATGCACTATCTTTAACGTCAATGCAGGGCTCGCAAATCACATACGTCATGTTGGAAAACTCCTTTCCGCTTGATTTACAGTCACAATTTCACTCAATAGGCGAGGTTAGCCTATTTGATGAAGAACGTATAAAAAACATCGTCATATATGGCGGATTTTTTTGCTATGTCTGCTGAGTTGCGATCAGGACACAATAAATAATACCACATACAGCCTGTTTTGTCAAGTTATATTTGAAACGAAACATCGATATTGCGTTCGAGCCTTCAGTCTGACGAAGTCTTGGGTAATCTTATGGCGGGGGATAAAAATATATGAGCTCTTGCTGGTGGGATTTTTGCTGCGGTATTTCTTCACACTTTGGAAGTACTCCAGTTTAGGATTCAAATTATTACAACTTTTCCATATTATGCACCCTTTTCCAATCAAATATTGGTCTTTAATTATAAAGCGTAAAGTGGCATTTCAAATTTAAACGGTTCAATGCTACCCATCAATTATGGAGAACCCTAATGGTAGAGAATGATGTTCAGTTAATTCACAGGATTTTATCAGGCGATGATGAGGCATTCAGCACTTTAGTCCAGAAGTACCAAAAGAACGTCCACGCGCTTGTGTGGCGGAAGATTGGCGATTTTCATATTGCTGAAGAGATTACACAAGATACCTTCCTCCGGGTATACAAAAGCCTTGCAACGCTCAAAGATCCTAATCTGTTTGCTGGATGGCTCTATGTCATCGCAAATCGACTTTGCATTAATTGGAGCCAACAAAATAGGGATGTGATGCAATCCTTGGAAGACACACCTATGGAAGAGATAGCGGAATCTGCTTATGCGCATTATCTATCAGAGCAACGCGAGGTAGAAGCCGCCGATCGCCGTTATGAAATTGTCCAAAGGCTCCTACAGAAATTGCCGGAGAGTGAACGCACAGTCGTAGTACTCTACTATCTTGGTGAAATGACGGCGAAGGAAATTGCTAAATTCTTAGGGGTATCAGTAAACACAATTAAAAGCCGGATTCGTCGGGCGCGAGAACGTTTACAAAACCAAGAAGAACTTTTGATCAGCGAAATGCTTGGGAGTGTGCAATTACCTGCCGATTTAACCCAAAGTATCATGCAACAAGTTGCTGACATAAAACAGACTCCACCACCGGTTGGAAAGCCGTTGTTACCCTGGGCGGCTTTTGGCGTAGCTACCGTTTTGGTTATCTTGTTGCTCGGTGTCAGCAATCAATACCTCGCCCGTTTTCAGCAGCCCTATAATTTTGAGGCACAATCTGAACCTACGGTTGAAATTGTTGATGCACCTATCACGCTTGAGAGTGACTCAAAACCGTCTGTACGGAATCAGGTTGGACGTGCTTTTACGCCAAGTAAAGATAACGGGAACAGTTCACAAGTTTCTGAAACAGTCTCACCAACCGATACGCTGGAAATTTCCCATAAGTTTTCTACTTCACAGTGGATCCAGACGGATGGCCCTCAGGGCAGCACTGCCCTCAACATCTTTGCGACATCTGAAAAGACGCTTTACGCCGTTACGCCTTCAGGTATCTACCGATTGGCAGCAGATGAGACTGTGTGGACGCTCATTGATACAAGTGTACCCATCGGAGACTCACGAATGCCAATGGCAGAATATGCAGATACCCTCTATATAGTCTCTACCGATGAGATTTTTATTTCAAACAACGGTGGTAACACATGGAAAGCACTCGGAACCCGTCCAAAAGGACATGCTGTGGGATTAATAATAGTAGGTGAGGCAGAACAGCACCGCTTACATACATCTCCAGCAATGTATCTTGCCATTGAAGATAAAGGTGTTTTCGGATCTACCGATGCTGGTGCACACTGGATCCTTCTTAACGATGGGTTGACAGATACAAAGATTTCTGGAGTCGCTGCAATCGGGAACACTGTATTTGCTGGCACAAACAGCGGACTCTATCGCTTCAGTACCACGGTTTGGGAGCAGGTGCCTATTGCTGCATCCGAAATCATCCATTCGTTAGTAACTGATGAAAACAATCTCTATGTTGTAACAGGACACGATCTTTTTACCTTGGGATTGGTTGAATCGAGGTTGCGGGACGAAGGACAAATAATGCACGGCTACAATGCAAGCGCAAGCCGGATTTTTTGCTCGACTGATTTAGGAGAGTCGTGGACTGAGATAACCCCGAAAAATAACGCTCCTTTTGTAAGAACACCGACCGGCATGGAACTTGTAGTTGCCGGTGAGACACTCTTACTATTAGGTGTCACTGAATTACGTTCCAAGGACGGCGGGCAAACTTGGGAAAACCTCAAATTCAACAAGAATTTGTTTGCCCGGGAGGGCCTTACGACTGTCGCAATAGACGACGATACGTTTTACAACGTGGGGACATCCGGCGTTTATCGAACGACGGACGCTGGTGAATCTTGGCAACCCTTTATGAAAGGGATGGCTGGGACCAGAATACTCGATTTAGTGGCATTTAACGACAGACTCTACATGCATACCGGCAACGATGTTTTCCAATCCACCGATGCTGGTACCTCGTGGAAAAACGTTCCAATTAATTCGGGCGATGTTGCGCGTCGCGCGGTAAAAGAAGGCAACTTTTCCGTTGATTCAAGATTGGTAACCACCGACAACGCTCTCTATGGCATTATACCGGAAGAAGATGACCTACGCGTTTTCCATTTGTCTGTAAGCAGCGATGCATTCGTTCCTGTTCATAGGATCCCCTCCTGTGCAAAGCGAGCACCCGCCTTTAATGTGTTCACAAGGAAAGCGTTAGCCTTTGAGTTATGGACGACAGTTGAACAGGTAGAACAGGTTTACGCATCCAACGGTCTCGAAGAGGATGCGAACCTGCCGGTTACCTTATATTTTCGGAAAAAGCATTGGGAAGCCGGGGGATTTGCTGTCAGTGGTGAGACGTTCTACATAGAATGCCAGCGCAGGCTTTTCAGATGGAAACCAGGCAGTACTGAATGGAAAAACACCGGCTTGATTGATACGGCTGAGCAGCTTGAGAACACATCTGATAACGGGTTCCAATTAGCCGCTTCAGCAGAAACCGTCTATGTGGGTAAACGCGGCGGTAAACTCCTTCAATCGCTTGACAGCGGAGACAGTTGGAGAAATATTACAGCGAGCCTACCGCTCCATTTTAACCATTTCAACGAAATCGTGTTTGTCGGTCCAACGGTTTACGTCGCGACGGATAGCGGTGTCTTATCCTCACAAAATGGAGAATACTGGCGCGTAATAACGGATAGAATAGGCACACCTATCATCATAAACAGGTTCGCTGTGAATGACACCACACTCTACGGTGCGGCAGATACCGGTATCTATCGTTTAGAAGGCGAATGGCAACAGATGGCTCCAAATGTTCCGGGTAAAGTTATAGCATTCAGCGTTAGCAACGACAGACTTTACATCGCTACCGAGCAACGCGGTCTATTTCACATCGCACTCGGAGAAAAAGCGTGGGTAGGCGTGACGCAGCAGCATGTGATACATAAATAAGGAGAAAACTATGAAAGTTTTAATAAGCGCTCTTTTTATTGTTCTACTTGTCCTCCCGCTCACTTTCGCGGCAGAAGACAAACAGACTTCTGATGTTGCCAGTCTTTACCACTTCGCCAATATATTAGGTGTTGAGGTGTCACTGGCGCAGATCGAAGGCACCTTCACACAGAAGGTTGACGAACATCGCGTTGCCGATTTTGGGGGTCTTATTGACGCTGCAAAGGAGGTCGGACTCGAATTGCAAGAACACAGTCTCAACTACGAACAACTCTTGGCGTTTAAAACGCCGGTCATCACACACCTCAGGACTCCATTTGACGACAGGAACGCCTCCGAAGTGGATGCTACCGCTGAGCATTTCATCGTCGTTGAGCACGCAAACAAAAAGTGGGTGCGTCTCTTTGATACGCCAAGCAACTTGTTATATCAGGCAGCCACTGTTGTCTCCCGTGATCGCTTTTTGGACCTCTGGACAGGCCGCGTACTCGCCCTCTCAGAAACCCAGCGTCAGCAAAGGCAGCCCGTTTTAAATGTTTCACCCACGTTGCTGGACTTAGACACCTTAATCACACTACAGCGTGGCTTCGCGGATCAGGACTTAGCCGGATATCAGTTTCCTGTCCGCCTTAAAAACCGAAGCGATGTGCCGATACGAATTATCGCCGTTGCAGGCAATACGTGAAATACCGTCATCGCAAAACCGAAGACAGATGTCATCCCTATCGGGAAAAACGCTGTTTTAGGGATCGGTTCGACTGCAGTTGCAGTCCATAGGACTTATTTTAGGACGGTCCATATTCAGACAGATTCACCACAACGTCCGTTCACTTTTGTCTCTTTCGGGCGCGTCCGGGAATTCCCGGTTGTCTTCGTTCCCGAGAGCGTCTATGTCGAAAGTGCCGGCACATCGCAACCCAAGAAAAGCGTCGCGTTAAAAAACCCGCGTGAGACCGCCTTGCGGATTCAAAATATTAAAAGTTCACAGACGTGGATTCAGCCTGTCCTCCGTAACAATAACACCGTTTATCCGTGGCGCGCCGCCGACATTGAACTGAATTTTGAAACTGAACGGATGCCGAAAGGACGGTTTAACGAAAATCTCACAGTCAAATACATTGACCACAAAGGCGAGATAAGGACCCTCAAGTTACCGATATCTGGAGAGGGAAGTCAAACCTATACGCTCGCGCCGGAACGTTTTTTCTTTGGACAAATTAATGCCGGCGCGGAAAATACGAAAGTATTGGTACTGAAAAATCTAACGAGCACTGAGCTCCAGATTGAAAAAGTCGAAACCGATATCGGTACAATCACAGTTAAAAAAGAAGAAAACAGGAACAACTATCAATTAACGTTAACGTTGCCACAAGTTTTAGCAAAAGGAATCCTGAAAAGCGAGGTTCGCCTTCAGACGAGCCACCCACAGATGCACCTTATCAAGATTCCAATTTTTGCATTCGTGTCAGAATAGGAACGTTCATGTCCGAACGTTCTAACAATACGTAAGGAGTTATCCCATGCAATATCTCAGAGTTACATTTCTTATAATCTTAATCGGCATTTTAATGACTCCGATTATACTATTCGCAGCACCTCACGAACCATCCCCTGCTGGTGGGGAGTGGCTTGAATTGAATCCTAAACTCGGGCTAACCCAAACCGAAGCACCTTGGTTCCCAGAACTCACCGGCGAACTCACGATTGAAGCGTGGATCTACATAGATGAGTCGTTACCTAATCACGTCTCCTTTTCATTCGTTGGGCAAACAGACCGATTCGGCTGCTTTATGATTGGGTTGCCTGTGGACGAAAATAGAGATAATGTCATGGATACTCGGATCGGTGTCTTTTCCAATGGTACCGAAGACCCTTCATATATAACGGAGACGGAAAGTCTGCCGATTCGTCAGTGGGTGCATTATGTGGCGACGATCGACCGAGGTGTTGCCCTCGGCAGCGACGGTCTTATTAGCGGAGGAAGCACTGGTGGGGGCGAACTGCCAGTACCAAATGAGAACCGTCTTGTGCTTGGCGGGCTGCCAACGTTGTCGACAATGCCACCGATACCAGGCATAAAAGAGCGATTTGCGTCAGGGGTCTATATTGACGAACTCAGAATTAGCAACGTCGTCCGTTATAAAGGCAACTACGACGTGCCAATAAGAGCTTTCACCGTAGATACGAATACCATTGGGCTCTATCATTTCGATGGAGAGTCGGATCAAGTCTATGAAGATAGTTCAAGTGCTCAGATTCCATTAATCCGCCGTGAGATAGATCCGGAGATTCTTGCAAAGAGTGAAGAAAAGACAGAAAGCCCGCTGTCAAAAAGTGAAAAAGAACTGTTGCAACTCATCCGCGAAGGAGTTGCTTATTACGATGGGCTGCTTGAAAGCGGGAGAGTTGATTTTCTTCGGACGGTTACCAGTGTTGAATTCCCCGGTTTTTTCCCGGGGATGCGGCGCATTTCCAGTGGTACTTGGAAAGGCACATTCGAGTTTTCCGGACGTAAAGTCAGAGGCATGGTGACAGCAGATGCTGTTCAGTACGGCACCGACAGGAACTTCCCTATCAAGGGAACAAAGCAATTCGCTTATGATGGCGAAACGTTTGAAACACTCCGAGAAACAAGTCCCGGTCTCTTATTGGAGCAGAGAAGCGACATCGTATACGATACCCACACTGACCCACGCGCGTGGGGATGGACTGTCAGTGATGGCAGAAACCCTTTTGTGA
>RKRO01000412.1 GCA_007571355.1 Candidatus Poribacteria bacterium
CTTCTCATATACTTGGCAGCGACTATTTTTCAAATTCTTTCGCTGGCGCTCGGCAACCGCACTGAAGCGATAGCCATCCGTTCAACGATAGAACGCATCGCTTTTGGGTGTACGACCATCGGTTTCGCTTTTCTGACACTCTTTATTCCGCTCTGGTGGCTCCAGCAAGGGCATTTCCCGATGACACACTGGACCGACTCCATCGCCTTCTTCGCGTGGGCAATCACCCTGATTTATCTCATCATCGTCCGGTTGACCCATCTCCGTACCCTCGGTAGTTTTGTGATGCCCGTCGCATTCATCGCGATACTCATCTCATACAGTTTCGCGACCCATACCGCCGCACTACCGGAACCGCTGCAAAATTACTGGTTACTGGCACACACAACGCTTATCTTCCTGGGATACGCAGCGTTCATCGCCGCATTCGGGTTCGGACTCATGTACTTGATGACAGAGCGGAGGATCCGTAAAAAGACAGATACGCTTCTTGACAATCTTCTGCCTTCCCTCGGTATCTCTGATGAACTCGGCTACCGTTGTACGATTCTCGGCGTGATATTGCTCACAATGGGGGTCATAGTCGGGAGCCTCTGGACGCAGTATATCCGAGATGTTCCGTGGCGATGGCTGGATGTGAAAGTGATCTCCACCCTGATGACATGGTTCATCTATGTCGTCCAAATAGGGCTCCGACAGTTTTGGGGGTGGCACGGACGGCGGGCAGCGTATACTGCAATCATCGGGTTCATCGCTGTCCTCTGCACCTACGTCGGCGTGGAACTCTTTTTAGACAGCATGCATACATATCGGTGACCCTTTTTTGAGAACCGATGCTTGAAAACCAATAGCATTGGGTATCACGACTGCAAAATTTGACACAATCGCTGATATATGATATAATTTACCTGCACGTATAAAAAACGTTCACCTTTTTAAATTTTTCTGGTTAAACGAATGCACCCAATTGTCTCTATCGGAACCAGCCATCATGTCGCCCCGATCGAATTCAGGGAAAGGTTGGCGTTTTCCGAAGCACAACTTACTCAAGCCGTGCAACACCTTCGTGAGGCACATCAGGTTCAAGAGGCAGTGATCCTTTCGACCTGTAACCGCGTTGAGGTCTACGCGGTGGCGAATTCGATGCGTTCTAACGACGCAATTGCGAAAATGTTGGTCGAATTTTTATCCTGTTACCACCGGATCAGCCCCGAGTCGCTGAAGAAATGGACCTATCTCTATCATAACTTGGAGGCGATCCAACACCTCTTCAGAGTAACGACAAGCCTCGACGCTATGGTGGTCGGGGAGTCCCAAATTTTGGGACAGGTCAAAGCGGCTTACGATGCCTCACGCGAAGCAGGCGGCGCACGGACAATTCTCAACCGTCTCTTCACTAAGGCATTCAGCGTAGGTAAACGTATCCGATCCGAGACGACTATCGCTACCGGTGCAGTCTCTATTAGTTACGCCGCGGTTGAACTCGCAAAAAAAATTTTTAATACGCTCGAAGGCAAAACCGTCGCGATTGTCGGTGCTGGTGAAATGAGCGAACTCACGGCGAAGCATCTCGTCTCAAACGGTGTCTCTAACGTCATTGTCGCAAATCGGACCTACGAACGCGCCGTCCAAGTCGCCGAGAAATTTAACGGCACGCCGCTCGCTTACGATAGCACCCTCAATTTCCTCATGGATGCCGACATCGTCATTAGCTCTACCAACGCCCCCGATTATCTCATCCGGCGACAACCGCTCGCTGACCTCATGCGGAAACGCAGACACCGATATATGTTCCTCATCGACATCGCGGTGCCTCGCGACATCGAACCCGATATCAACAAAATTGACCACGCCTTCCTTTACAACATCGACGATCTCGAAGCTGTCGTCACTGCCAACCTTAAGGACCGACAACAAGAAGCAGCACGCGCAGAACAAATTGTAACCATAGAAGCAAAACGCTTCTACGACCAACTACAAATCTTCCAAGTTAACCCTACAATTAAGGCACTCCATCAGCAGTTTCGAGAGATCGCTGATTCAGAATTACAGGCCTGTCGCGACAAAGCAGCCCTCACCGATCAGCAGGCGGTAGCCGTAACCTCTATGACACAAGCCATTATCAAAAAACTGCTCCACAATCCGATGAAAAATCTCCGCTATGCTGTCAACGATGGCAATGCCGACCACGCACAATACGTCCAAGCGTTACAGGAATTGTTCGCCTTGGATGTTAAAGATGAGGACCCAAAACCGTAGAGAGATATTCAATACCCCATCCACTACGGCTTTAGAATATAGGGGATTTCAATGCAAAACGCACTCGTCATCGGCACTCGTGGCAGCCAACTCGCGCTTTGGCAGGCACAATTCGTTAAAGAACAATTGGAAAACCTTTATACGGGTCTTGAAGTGCAGTTCAAAATCATCAAAACCACCGGCGACAATTTTCCAGAACGGTCTATAGCCGGACTCGGAAAAGGGGTCTTTACCAAAGAGATAGATACCGCACTCTTAGAAGGCGAGATTGATCTCGCTGTCCATAGCTTGAAAGACCTGCCAACAGAACTGCCTGAGGGGCTCTGTATCGCAGCAATCCCAACACGTGAGGACCCGCGCGATGTACTCATCACCGCGACAGGGCTACGCTTAGAAGACCTACTGAACGGCGCGAAGGTCGGCACCACAAGCCCTCGCCGAAAGGCACAACTCCTCTGCATGCGTCCTGACCTGCAAGTTGTTGACATACGCGGTAACGTCGATACCCGGCTACGTAAACTTCAAGAAAGCGACCTTGACGCAATCATCCTCGCCGCAGCGGGGATCAACAGACTCCGAAAAACGGAGGTCATTACCCAATTTTTTGAAGTAGAACGCATGGTCCCAGCACCCGGGCAAGGCGCACTCGCCATTGAAGCACGCAAAGGTGATACCGCAGTCGCAAACCTCCTCAAACCACTGAACAATCAACAGACAGCGACAGCGGTTACGGCTGAAAGAACCCTATTGGCGGCACTCGGTGGCGGATGCCAAGTACCTGTCGGCGCGTATGCAAGGCATCTGGATGGCGAACTTCGCCTCATCAGCACTGTCTGTCACCCAGACGGTGCCCTACGTATTTTTGAGAGTGCTGTCGGGAAACCTTACGCAATGCTACACTTAGCGGAAACCGTTGCCAAAAAACTTCGGAACAATGGGGCACTTGAACTGTTAATGATGGCACAAAGGGCATTAGAATGAATCCGTCTCCCAACACGCCACCCATAGGGACCGTTTACATCGTAGGTGCCGGGCCCGGTGATAGAAAGTTGATCACACTCAGAGGTGTGGAGTGCCTTCAGCGCGCCGATGTTGTTATCTACGATCTCCTACTCAACGATAGACTCCTCGAACACTGTCCTCCCCACACCGAAAAAATCCAAGCCCCCGATCCAAGGGTGCAGGCAACACGCCAAACGGAACTCAACCAGTTACTCGTTGCGCACGCGAAAGCCGGTAAAATCGTCGTCCGCCTCAAGGGCGGAGATCCCTACATCTTTGGAAGGGGTGGCGAAGAGGCAGTCGCTCTTACCGAGGCGGGTGTGCCGTTTGAAGTTGTTCCAGGGATTACAGCTGCGATTGCCGCATCCGCGTATGCAGGCATCCCCGTCACGCACCGAGAGTACGCCTCATCGGTAGCATTTGTGACGGGACATTCCGCCGCATTGCGTCCCGATTCAAACATCAATTGGAAACACCTCGCCACTGCAGTAGATACGCTTGTCGTCTATATGGGCGTGGCGCATCTCCGCGAGATTGTGGAACGCTTGATAACACACGGTAGAGATCCACAAACCCCCGTGAGTTTGGTGCGCGTCGGCACAACACCGCAACAGCAGATTGTCCAAGGTACCCTTACCGATATTGTGCAAAAAGTGGAAGCCGTCCACCTCAAAAGTCCCGCGCTTATTGTTGTCGGGGAGGTGAATCGGCTACGCCAGCACCTCCGATGGTTTGACACCAAACCGCTTTTCGGAAAACGGATACTTGTCACCCGCGCCCGCGCCCAAGCAAGCGGATTTGCAGACCTCTTGGAAACCAACGGCGCCGAAGTTATCCAATTCCCGACGATAAAGATCCAACCCCTTGAGCGTGTGGGTGTGCCTTCTCCTGATAAATACGATTGGGTTATCTTTACGAGTGTCAATGCCGTAGAGATTTTCTATGAACGCTTAAGGGAAAGAGGAAAGGATGCACGTGCCTTCGGGGCAAGCAAAGTCTGTGCAGTGGGTCCGAAGACGGTTGCGGCCCTCAACGCTATCGGTATTCAGCCGGATTTTGTCCCTTCTCATTCGCGCGGGAGTGCAATTGCTACTGAAATAGCGGATGTATACGGCAAAAAAATCCTCTTGCTGCGCGCGAAAATTGCCACTGCCGATTTGCCCAACGGTTTGCGCCAGAAAGGGGCACGTGTCGATGATATTCCGCTCTACGACACGGTCAAAGTGGCGAGCGATAGCGATAAAGGGCGAGATGACATCGAAACAGACCTATTGAATGGCAGTATAGACGTTGTCACGTTCACGAGTTCCTCAACAGTTACGAATTTCTTGGAGATGTTCCCCGCACACGAACCGGCAGCGTTACTCACTGATGTCAAGGTCGCCGTCATCGGTCCAGAGACACAGAAAACGGCGATAGGAAAAGGTATACAGGTTGACGTGATCGCAAAGGAAGCCTCCGTAGAAAGCCTTGTGGGGGCAATTGTTGCGGCATGTCACAATCTTTCCAGATAACGTATGAATTCCGTCGCTTGTAGAATGTGGAGAATAGCAAACCGCCGCGCTTGCGGCGGTGTAAACAGAGGGGGCTTCTCAAATGAAACATTTTTTTCTATCAAACTTTTCACCCAGGCACCTATGGGTGTTGCTCTGTTGCTGCCTCGCGCCCCTGCTCCTGACTGCCGTGAATGGCTGTAACACACCGAGAGAGATAACGACCCCGATAGATGGTCGGACGATGGTGCTCATTCCTGCGGGC
Source organism: Candidatus Poribacteria bacterium (assembly GCA_007571355.1). Taxonomy (GTDB): domain Bacteria; phylum Poribacteria; class WGA-4E; order WGA-4E; family WGA-3G; genus WGA-3G. Next base: position 5,020 of record RKRO01000412.1, read on the forward strand.
GAGTTTCAGATGGGGAGCGAGGATGCGGATGCTGCTAACGACGAGCAGCCGGCGCACACGGTGTATGTGGATGCGTTCTATATGGACACACACGAAGTGACGAACTTGGATTACAAAAAATTTGTATTGGACAACCCGCGTTGGCAGAAGGATCGTATCCCGCATGCGTTGCACAGTGGGAGTTACTTGAAACATTGGAATGGTAACAACTATCCAACAGGTAAGGCGAACCATCCCGTTGTTTATGTAAGTTGGTATGGTGCGATGGCATACTCGGAATGGGCGGGCAAACGGCTGCCGAGTGAGGCAAAGTGGGAGAAAGCGGCACGCGGGGGTTTAGCAGGTAAAAAGTATCCATGGGGTGACATCATCACACCTGCGGAAGCGAACTATGCTTGGAGTGTAGGCGACACAACGCCCGTAGGGACGTATGCCTCCAACGGTTATGGTCTGTTCGATATGGCGGGGAATGTGTGGGAGTGGTGTCTGGATGCGTATGATGAAGATTTCTACTTCACGTCTCCGAAACGTAATCCGTTGTCGGATGTGAACACAATGGCGAACATAGGCTTAATAGTAAACAACTATACAGGAATAAAGGCTCTTCGCGTCCTGCGCGGCGGCTCCTGGTACGGTACGGCACAACTCGTGCGGGTCGCCAATCGCAACCGACAATCCGCCTCGTATACGTACTACAACATCGGTTTTCGTTGTGCGAGGGCTGTAAAACAACCCGAAAAAGAGTAAAATGTCATAAATTTGGCAATGGCAGATAAACCAAGAACCTGAAAACCAGATTACATAAAGGAGTCTCTCATGAAAATCTTTGCAACTTTAACAACACTCGCGTTATTGCTAATTGCTGGCTGTGGCATACCGAAAGAAATAACGTCACCGACAGACGGAAAGACAATGGTGCTGATTCCTGCAGGCGAGTTTGAAATGGGGAGCGAGAATAAAGGACCCTTGTACCGTGAGTATCCGGTGCATACAGTATATGTGGATGCGTTCTATATGGACACACACGAAGTGACGAATGCGGAGTACCAGAAGTTTGTGTTGGCGAACCCGGGTTGGTGGAAGCATCGTCTTCGGTATACGAAGAATTCTAGTAGTTACCTAAGGCACTGGAATGGTAATAACTATCCTCCGGGGCAGGCGAACCATCCTGTAAGGTCTGTGTGTTGGTATGATGCGATGGCGTATGCACAGTGGGTCGGTAAACGTCTGCCAACCGAAGCAGAGTGGGAAAAAGCCGCCCGGGGTGGGTTGGAAGGTAAACAATATCCGTGGGGTGACACGATCAAACGTCATTATGCGAGCTATAGTGGGTGGCCAGGCACAGTGCCCGTAGGGAGATATCCACCAAATGGTTATGGTTTGTATGAGATGGCGGGTAATGTAAGGGAGTGGTGTCTGGATGTGTTTTCTACGAATTTCTACTACACATCCCCAAAACGGAATCCGTTGTCTGTTTCGAAAGAACTGCCGAACAGAAAATTAAACGGCATACGCGGGCGTGTTGTGCGCGGCGGCTCTTGGGGTACTTCAGCAGAGTACGCGCGGGTCTCCGCTCGCTACGGTATGGCATCATCGTCTACGTGCTTCCTCAGCGGCTTCCGCTGTGTAAAAGATGTAAAAGACCCGATAAGGAGTAAACTCTCATGGAATGGCAAATAAACCAAGAACCTGAAGCACCAGGTTACATAAAGGAGTCTCTCATGAAAATCTTTAGCGTCTTGACAACACTCGTTTTATTACTAATTGTCGGCTGTGGCATACCGAAGGAGATAACCACGCCGATAGACGGACGGACAATGGTGCTGATCCCTGCGGGTGAATTTTGGATGGGGAGCACGAGTGGCGATATCGATGAGAAACCGGTTCACTCTGTTTATGTGGATGCGTTCTATATGGATACACATGAGGTCACCAACGCTGAATATGCTGCGTTTCTGAATGCGAAAGGCAAGCACAGGGATAATGGTCAGATATGGTTGGATATTGGTGATAGTGACGAAAAGATAGAGTATGTATCCGGTAAGTATCGTGCGCGAGCGGGGTATGAGAATCATCCTGTGATAGAGGTGAGTTGGTATGGTGCGATGGCGTATGCGGAGTGGGCCGGTAAGCGTCTGCCGACGGAGGCGGAGTGGGAATATGC
>RKRO01000463.1 GCA_007571355.1 Candidatus Poribacteria bacterium
GGGTACGGCAAAGACTTCCGAATCCTTAACGTCAAACACGACACAGAAACCCAAACCGAGACCCTTTTCCTCGCCAATCTCCTCACCTTCTACGAACAACGCCGCTATTTCAAAGAGAACACCGAGACAGTCCGTGAATACGGCTTAGACCCACCCCTCTGGGCATTTATCGGCAGCAGTGTTAATGTCGTCTACAAAAATAAAACGCGTTCTGATGTTCTCAACGTACTCCGTTTCCTGCACCGGTTCCTCAAAAACGAAGGCAACTGGGCAACCAACGCCATAGAAAACATTCTCAACCGCAATACCGGCTTAGCCGATGAAAACGGCACCGACATCTTCTATAACCGACTCACCTATCTCAGGAGTTTCAACGAACCCGCAGAACACATCTATCGCCACATTTGCAACGAAGTCTTCCATACAGACACTCCCGGCGGACTGCACCTACAAGAGATAAAGAACGCCCCTGGTGAAATCGCTCTCAAGGCACCCAACAGCACCCAACCCTTCGGGCTCATTTATATCGGGGACACCCCCGCCTTCAAAAAACTCGTCCAAAACGACGATGCAGGCATTATCATCGAACCTGAAGATGCCCTCACCGAAAGCCTCTTCAGCGACATCAACACCCCCGACAGTGCCATTAACATCCTCATTGGTGCTAAAAAGTTCATTGAAGGGTGGGACAGTTGGCGCGTCACCGCCATGGGACTCCTCAACATCGGCAGACAGGAAGGCTCCCAGATTATCCAGTTGTTTGGACGCGGTGTCCGCCTCCGTGGCAAAAATATGTCCCTCAAGCGCAGTTCTGCACCTGATGGCGATCCGAATCGTCCACCACACATTTTCCTCTTAGAAACCCTCAACATTTTCGCCGTCCGTGCCAACTTCATGGCACAATTCCGAGACTACCTCACCCGCGAAGGTGTGTCGGTAGACGAACCCGTGCAGCTGGAGATCCCAATCCAACGCAGGTTCGACCTTCAGAGCCATCGCCTCTATCTCCCAAAAGTCGAGCCCTACCACGAAGGTGCCAAAGGGCAGTGTGAACCCCTTAAAGTCCTCACCGGCACAATTATCACCCATACCACGCAACGCATCGACATCGTCGGCAGCAGCGCACAGCAGGGCATCCACACCGACCACGCTGAAGGGGACCTCGAAACACACATCCCAGAACCAAGCCTTGCACTCGTGGATTGGGAAAAAATTTACTTACAACTCCTCGAATACAAACATGAAAAAGGATACCACAACCTCATCTTTGATACGGCTATCCTCCGGGAGATACTTAACCCCAACAAACCCGTCTATGAACTCACAGTCATGGATGAATCCGAAGTCGCTCCCACATCAACAGCCGAACTGCAACGCTTAGAAGAACTCGTCCTCACCCTCCTCCGAAAATACATAGATAAGTTCTACCGCCTCATTCAAAAACAGTGGAACAATGATAACCTCCGAATCCGCCGCTTGGGGGAAGACCCCGAAGATGAGAAAAATTTCCCGAACTGGACGGTCCACGTCCCAAGAACCGAAGCAAAAGAAGTCGAATCGGAGATCCACAACCTCATAGAAACCGAAGCCATGTATGGATCCGGAGTCACCACTCTACCCAATGTCTATAACGAACGCCACCTCTACCAACCCCTCCTCACCAACGAAGGACATAACTATCAATCCCTCCTAAACATAGGCATGGGAAATAGATTGTGGCGCACCACGCCTCCCGCCTTAGAAGACAGCGAAAGAGGCTTCGTCGAAGACCTCAAGAGATACCTCCGTAAGCACCCCGAGCAGAGAGATATATTCCTCCTCCGCAACCAGAGCCGCGGCAAAGGGATCGGCTTCTATGAGAACGAAGGCTTCTATCCCGATTTTATCCTCTGGATACTGGACGGTGCAAAACAACGTATCGTCTTTATTGAACCACACGGCATGGTTCACGAAGACATCAACGAAGATAATCCTAAACTGACGCTTTCCAAACGCCTTCAGGCCCTCTCTTATGAACATCTCCGAGGTGAACACGTCCAGATGGACGCATTTCTAATTTCAGCCACGAGTCTGTCCAAACTCCGAGACAGATATCCACACGAAGATAAAAACTCCTTCGCTGAAAAATGGCACATCCTTTTCCCCAATGAACCCAACTACCTCAACCCTATCTTCCAAGCACAAGACTCTGACACCTTACCTTAGGGCTTCGGCAGTGCGGAAATACAGACCCCTTGCCCCTCTACATATTCAATAAGTGTGCAATTCACATCCATCCCATCAATAACCCCTCGAAAATTTTCTTGCAATTGACGCAACTTTATGATAAAGTACGGAACACTTTCATGAATATAATTTAGCGAACACTAAAACAGAGAGGAAACTTCCCAATGCTCAAAGCTGGATTCATCGGGGCAGGTGGACGCAGCCAAGGCGCACATTACCCAAACGTTAATCGCTTGGAAGATGATGTTGAGATGCTCGGCGCATGTGAATTAGACGAGTCTAAACTTGCACAAGTCGCACAAAAATACGAGTTTCCGCATACCTTCACAGATCACCGGAAAATGTTAGATACTTTGGATGTAGATGTCGTCTATTGTGTCATGAACGAGAAGTGGATTTTGCAACCCGCCTTAGATTGTCTCAACGCAGGCAAGCATCTCTTCATAGAGAAACCACCGGGGGCAAACAGCGACGAAACCCAACAATTACTTGAAGCAGCAATTGCCAATGATGTCTACTGCATGGTAGGGTTTCAGCGCAGATATGCCGCCGTTACTCGTGAAGCCATGCGACGCGTCGCAGAAAAGGGACCCGTGACATTAGCCGTCACCACTTTTAACAAACAGATGTTGGGCGGGAACCGAGAATTCACGACGACTCTCTGGAACGATGTCTGCCACGTCGTCGATTTACTGCGCTATATGGCAGGTGGCGAACCGGTGGAAGTTACCGCCCATCGCGATACGTTTGGCGCGGAACAACGTAACTTCTACACCGCCTTTGTCCGCTTTGATAACAACGTCACAGGGGTACTTTTCGGAAGCCGCGCATCGGGGGGACGCGTCTTACGTTCCGAACTGCACGGTGTCGGCATCGGTTGTTACATGAAGATTCCTGAAGAAATCGAAATTTATGAGAATAACCAAAGAAGTGTAATGGGCGGTTGGCAAGTCGATGGTGTAGATGAACGCGATCAACCGAGTTATGAAGGCGTGCTAACCATGCATCAACATTTCGTGGACAGTGTCCGCAATCAGACAGTCCCGCTCACAGACCTCCGTGATGTTATCCACTCAATTCACCTCGTGGATCAGATAGAAGGGCCTTTGCTGGATTAACGGGTTCGTGTACTGAAACGCCAACTTGATTAATCATTTCGGAGGTGCTGCGGGTTCTATTTCGCAGCACAGAAGCGTGAATTGTAGCACAAACTTTTAGTTTGTGGGGTATACAGCGCAAATGAACACGATAGGCCACATACATCCAACTTTTATCAAACTCACGTTACTGAAACAAAATATAGAAACGAATTGGAGATTGAAGCTATGCTTGATGAACGCCATCTACAACATCAGATTACGGACGAACAGCGCGACCGTCTAAATGCAGATGGGTATTTCATCGTTGAAAACGCGCTCCCGTCAGACCTTGTTGAACGCCTCGAAACACGGGTGGATAGCATCTATCAGGATCATCTTGATGCCGGTTATGACCCACATACCAAAAATCAGTTAACCGCGCACAAGAACTTCTTCTTCCCAAACTTCCTCGGCAGAGACCAGATTTTCGTAAACATTCTGGACTGGTATAAGACGTTCCCAAAGGTCTGGGGCATTTTGGGATGGAACATCTACTCTTATCACAGCCATTTCATTGTCACACCGCCACGCCCGGAAGAAGTTCGCGGTAAACCAACACCCCTCGGTTGGCATCAAGACAGCGGACGCGTTAATGTTGAGATCGAAAGTTCACCACGCCCGCGTCTCTCCATCAAAGTCGTTTACTGGCTATCCGACTGCTCCGAAATCGGACGCGGGAACTTTTATGTGATTCCGGGGAGCCATCTGTCGGATAAACTTGAACGGCCAGCAGACGGATCGTTACCAGAAGGGGCAACCCCGGTCTGTTGCAAACCGGGGGATGCCGTCTTCTTTGACCGTCGCCTATGGCACGCCCGCAGCGAAAACGATTCCGAAATCACACGTAAAGGACTCTTCTACGGCTACGGCTACCGGTGGCTCCGAAGCAAGGACAATATGACGATCCCTAAGGAGATATTTGAACGAAACGACCCAATCCGACAGCAACTGCTTGGCGGTGGCACGAACGCAAATGGACACTTCTCCCCCAAGGACGCGGATGTTCCGTTGAAAGTATGGCTTGAGGAACACGGTATCATCGCCAAGTCGTAAACCCGATTCGCTTGACAGACAGCAAAAAATAACGTATAATATCAATATAATTATCGGACGAATGGAGGCACAGTTTAATGTTTCAAACAAAGTTTTATGTAGGCATCTTGGTTGTTAGCGTTATGACAGCCATTTTGATTGTAACAGTATCAGGGGAGGAGGCAGTGACAGCTCCAAACACACTAAAAGTGGGGATGATTGCCCCAGATTTTACATTGAAAGATGAAGAAGGTACCGAACGAAATCTCAGCGATTACCTCGGTCAAAAGAACGTCGTCCTTGCATTTTATCCAAAAGATTTCACCGGTGGCTGAACAACTGAACTTTGTTCGCTCCGGGATAATTTGAGCGAGATAGAAGCAACAGGGAGCATCCTGTTCGGTGTCAGTGTTGACTCCGTTGACTCACATAAACGGTTTCGAGAAGAACAGAAATTCGGGTTTTCACTGTTAGCAGACCCCGAATTTGAGGTGAGCAACCAATATAGCGGTATTATGGAACGTTTCAAGGCATCACAACGGGCAACCTTTATCATTGACAAAGCGGGATACATTCGCGCCATCGATAAAAAAGTCAAGGTTAAAACGCACGGCGAAGATGTCGTTGCCCTGCTTAAGAAGGTGCTCCCCAAAATAGAGGTTGGACAACCCGCACCAGATTTCATCGCAACGGACAGTACAGGCAAAACCCATCAACTGAGCGAGTTGATCGATAAAAAGAATGTCGTGTTATCGTTTTACCCGCGCGACTTCGGACGTGGCTGAACAGCACAAGTTTGCTCGCTCCGTGATGAGTCGAGTCGTTTCGCAAAATATGATGCACAGATCTTCGGGATTACCCACAATGACGCTGACTCGCGTCAGAAATTTTCAGAAGAAAATCAATTGAATTTCCCGCTTTTAGTAGATACTGGACGTAACCTTTCGCTCCTGTACGGGGCAACGGATGCGGCAGATGGGGCTATCAAGCGATCCGCCATCATTATTGATAAATCCGGGAAGATTGTAGAAATTAATAGAGAAGTCAACGCTAGCACACACGGGCCAGATCTCGTTAATTTTTTCAAAAACTTAGAATCATCAAATGAATAGATGGCGCGTAGCAATTTATCAACAATACCGGCAGGGCTGGCTTGGGGAACCTCTGTTCTCTTTAGTCCATTCTTGGTTCCGATAGCGACCGCTGCCGGTGTTGTCTACAAACATGCAGACCCACAAAACGCGCTCCGCTGGTTAGCGATCGTCGTGTTATTTGTCACCGCGCTACCGGCACTCTCAATAGCCGTAATGGTCCGGTTCTCTAAAGTCAGCGATCTCCATCTGCAGAACAGAGAGGAACGGCTCTTACCCTTATGCTGCACGCTTGTCAGTATGATTATAGGGACTGTTCTACTTCACCGATTGGGTGCGGCACGGGAAATCGTCTGGGCGGGTGTCGCGTATATTACGAACAGTGTTGTTTTTTCGGCAATTACCCCGCTCTGGAAGATCAGTTTTCACAGTAGCGTTGCCACCGGATGCTTTACCGTCCTTGTCATGCTCGTTAACCCACTCTTTGGATGGTTATTCTTGTTAGTGCCTTTAATCTCTTGGGCGCGGGTTTACCGAAAACGGCACACGCTTCTCCAAACCGTTGTCGGCGCGGTTCTTGCGATAGGGAACACAGCCATCGTTCTTCATCTCGTGCAACTTGGCACTCAAAGTTAGCGTGTCTGTCTGAGAGGCGGTAGGTTGTCCCAATCGCATTCCAAGCAGAAATTAGCTTCCTTACCGAGTTGGCGCACTCTACCCCCACATTCAGGACATTTAAGGAGGCGGGGCCGGTTCGTCTCTTCGGTACTCGATGGAAACATGAGTAACTGTTCTATTGGCAACGTCTGCTCCCTTGCCCTTCCGAGCTCGAGTTGGACATTCTCCAATATATCACGGGTATCAAATTTAAGGGGTGGTGGAGAATTGCGATTTAGGTTAATAAATTCGCTTCGGTAGATACGAACGGTATTGTCTTCTTGGACCTTCCGTATAAAGAGCGTATATTTATCGGGTGCGACCAGATACGCTGTGGTATCTAAGACGTGTCTGCGGGGTTTGATCGTGATCTCATAGCCGCCATAGTTGAGCACAGAGGCACTTGTCCCTGTTTGCATCTGGCAGATCTCAAAGAGCTCATGAGAACTCAAGGCAGAAAGGATCAACAGGTATTGACGGCAGGGATGTTGGGCAAGTCGTTCAAACGGCAGAAAAACTTCCGATTCTGCATTATTTCTCAGGAATTCAATGAAAGCTGCATAAATTAACTCGTTCAACTGCCGAGATTGTGATGGGCCACCTTCATCAACACGGTTAAGCGCGCGCGAATAAAGTTCAATGTGGACATTCACATCAATAGATTCATTTTCAGCGTTGACACGCTGCAACTGTTCTACTGGACGGTCAGCGACTTTAAGAACAAAAGGTAACATAGCACCCCACCTTAAACTCCTCACAAATAAGGGATATAATAAGTTTAACACAAAATCCAATTTTTGTCCAATCAATTGTGACGGATTATCACCAGGGTGATTTAGTTTTAACGTGAGTTTGATAAAGACTTAAGGCAGCCGCTTTTCCCCTGAGCGTCGCCCTACCCCCTAATAAGGGGGGATCAAGGGGGGTTGGGGTTCTAAAAATCACCGCTTTTCGGGGAACCTCTTGCTTTTTTGGCGAATATGCATCTGCTTGGGAAACCGCTTATATTTTTTTTAAACTGGCGTTAGTTTTAAGA
>RKRO01000445.1 GCA_007571355.1 Candidatus Poribacteria bacterium
CCTCCATTAAGTCCTTGATCATCAACCAAGGAGGACGAAAGTTCAATTTTAGCAGCGTCAACAAGTTTTTCATCGGATTGGAGTGCCATGATACGGACACCTTGCGTGTTTCGTCCAATGCGTCGAATGTCGCTGACAGACATTCGCGTAACATAACCGTTTGAACTAATAAGAACGAGTTCATCAGTATCTGCAACACGTTTTGCAGCCACGACTGCTCCGTTTCGAGTGGATTTCCCGATAGCGATGATACCTTTTCCGCCACGTCTTTGTGAGCGATACGCGGAGATAGATGTACGTTTGCCGTACCCATTCTCTGTGACAATCAACAGGGTGTCATCCTTTCTACGCGTAGCCCCTTGTGCTTTTTCTTTCGCATCAGCAGCCTCGCTGTTGACAATAACCATTTGAGCAACGAAGTCCTCAGCACCGAGTTCTATACCGCGTACACCGCGCGTATTACGTCCAAGTGGTCTGACATCTTCTTCGCTGAACCGAATAGCTGTCCCATTATGCGTAACAAGGACGATATCTGATGTGCCTGTTGTTACTTGTGCACCAATCAGTTTATCGCCATCGTCAAGGTTCACAGCAATGATACCGCTTGATAGCGTGTTTTCAAAACTTGAAAGTTCCGTTTTTTTAACAATTCCGCGCTGCGTTGCCATGAAAACAAATTCGTCCACAACGGATTCACCCGCATCAGCATCACCGGTTTCCATGTCAAGGTTAACAGTTTTAGGACGTACCGGTACATAGGCGGTGATGTTCTCATCTGATGCTAATTTGAGCAAATTAACGACGGCTCGTCCAGCGGATTGACGACTCGCTTCAGGTATCTGGTGGGCTTTCAACGTATAGCATTTGCCCATATCCGTGAAAAATAAGATGTTCTGATGGGCAGTTGCAACGAAGATATGCTCCAAAAAGTCGCCATCTTTCGGTGCTGCACCCTTGATACCGACACCGCCGCGGTGCTGTTTCCGATAGGTGTCCATAGGCAGACGTTTGATATAGCCACTGTGAGAGAGCGTGATAACCATGTCTTCGTCCGCAATGAGATCCTCTACTTTGAACTCTTTAACTTCATCGGTAATTTCTGTTCGACGTTCATCACCATACTTTTCTTTGAGTGTTTCGAGTTCTGTGTGGATAATATCTGTTACCAAAGCTTCATTGGCAAGGATAGCACGGAGCTCGGCAATACGATCTAAAATGTCCGTGTATTCATCGTGGATACGTTGACGTTCAAGTCCGGTTAACTGACGCAGCGTCATCGTGAGGATTTCTCTCGCCTGCACCTCGCTGAGCTGATACGTCTCCTGAAGTTCTTGTTCCGCTGCCTGCGGCGATTCAGCCGTTTGAACGAGTTCTATAATTGCCTCAAGATTCTGAAGTGCTAAGAGATAACCCTCAAGGATATGGTTTCTGCGTTCGGCACGCGCAAGTTCAAATTGTGTGCGTCGGCGAATCACATCGCGCCGATGCTCAAGATAGTAACGTAGAATTTCTGCAAGCGTTAGGACTTTCGGAAGCCCCTCTACAAGGCAAAGAAGGTTCGCACTAAAAGTCGTCTGCATCTGTGTATGCTTGTACAACTGATTTAAAATAACTTGAGCGATCTCGCCACGTTTGAGGATTATAACAATGCGGATATCTTTGTCCGATTCATCCCGGATATCTCTAATACCCGTGATCGTTTTATCGACAACTAACTGATGCATTCGTTCTAATAACTGGTTTTTCTTGACCTGATACGGAATCTCGGTTATGATAATCTGTTCCTGTTCTGATCCCCTTTTAGTTCCTTGAGAGGTTCTCTCTATGACGGCTTTGGCACGAACAGTGGTGCTCCCTCTGCCAGTGGTGTACATCTCCTTAATTCCACTGGTGCCAACGATAATCCCGGCTGTCGGGAAATCAGGACCGATAATATGTTCCATCAGCGTTTCTGAATCCGCATCTGGATTTGAGAGTTTGTAAAGCAGGGCATCAACAACTTCATTTAAGTTGTGCGGCGGAATCCGCGTGAGATAGCCAACACCGATACCTGTCGTACCGTTAACAAGTAGGTTAGGAAGAAGCCCGGGAAGAACGGTCGGTTCATCAAGTGATTCCTTGTAGTTGGGTTGGAAGTCAACTACTGCCTTGTCAATGTCGGTGAGCATTTCCTCCGCGATGGCAGTCAAACGGCATTCTGTGTAGCGCATTGCGCCCGGTGGATCGTCGTCAATACTGCCGAAATTACCTTGACCGTCTATAAGTGGGTAACGTATACTAAAAGGTTGTGCTAAGCCGACAAGCGTGCCATAAATCGGACCATCGCCGTGTGGATGGAAGTTTTTCATTACCTCTCCAACAACAGCAGCACATTTGTCATAGGGACGACTCGCAGTGAGATTTATCTCCCCCATAGCATAGATGATCCGGCGGGTGCCCGGTTTGAGACCGTCCCGGACATCAGGGATCGCGCGATTGGTATTGACGCTCATCGCATAGGCGAGGTACGACGTTTTTAATTCGTTTTCTATGTTGGTTTCTCGTATATTTTCCATCTGAAAACTTCAAAGCCCTCCTTTAGGCACCGTACATATCAAAATTGACTTGGGTGCCGTAGCGTTCAATGAATTCGCGACGAGGTTCAACGGTATTCCCCATAAGGAGCGTAAAGATACGATCCGCTTCAACGGCATCTTCAAGGGTTACCCTCAGCAGAACACGATCATCTTGGCGCATCGTCGTCTCGCGCAATTGTTCAGCGTTCATCTCGGCTAAGCCTTTAAACCGTGTGATTGTCAGGCCCCGGTGTTCCATCTCAAGAAGATACTCCACAAGTGAAACAATGTTATCTGTATGATACGCATCCCCATTTTGGGATTGGATGCTAAACAATTTTTGATGTGGAGCATCTGTGTTTTCTTGTGGTAAAAAATCTGACTGTTCGATGTTAAACGCAGTGAGTTTCTCAAGTTCTTGTTGTAGGTCCTGATGCCAAGTTCGAGAAACGCGCGGAATTATCGAATCGGAAGCTGACCTTTTGGTGCTTTCGGATGGGTCTGGATTTCCAAAAAGCGTCGTCTGGATGTCAGTAGCAGGAGGCGATTCTTCAGAAGTTTCTTGCGCAGCTAAGGTTTCCGTATTGATTTCATGAGACAGCGAAATCTCAAGCATGTTAAGCAGTTGGTCTGCATTATCATAAGTATTATCACCGTTGGCCTCATTCTCTATCGCCTCAGAGACTTGATTTGTGCCGAAAGGCTGCGGAGGTGTTAGGTTTCCACTTTGTTGGATTTGATCCAGGAGCATCTGTATCTTGCGGACTGAGTTGGAGATCGTGCGATATTCGGATTCTGAATAAGCCGCGCCCCGCCGAGCGTTCGTTATCTCAACGTTGTTGAGTGCAAGGGTAAGCAGGTAGTCTTCCATCTGTTCATCGCCTTGTAGATATTGGGCACTTCTACCCCTCTTAACTTGGTAGAGCGGCGGTTGGGCAATATAAAGGTGCCCGGAGGCGATAAGTTCAGGCATCTGTCTAAAGAAGAAAGTTAAAAGCAGTGTTCGGATATGTGCGCCATCAACATCAGCATCTGCCATAATAATAACTTTAGCGTATCGAAGTTTATCGAGGCTGAATTCTTCTGCACCGATCCCTGTTCCTAAGGCAGTGACAATGTCAATGACTTGAGCGTTTTTGAGTATTTTGTCAAGCCTCGTTTTGTCGACGTTGATACCTTTACCTTTAAGGGGCAGAACGGCTTGATTCTGTCGGTCACGTCCTTGTTTAGCGGTACCGCCAGCGGAGTCACCCTCTACAAGAAAAAGTTCGGTTTTTGATGGGTCTCGCTCGGCACAGTCTGCAAGTTTCCCTGGCATAGATGCGGAATCAAGAACGCTTTTACGGCGAATCACTTCACGGGCACTCCGCGCAGCTTCGCGCGCCCGTGCAGCATCAATCGCTTTTTGGATAACGCGTTTGGAAACGCTTGGATTCTCCTCAAGAAGTTCCTTCAGGCGTGAACCGACAAACGTCTGGACAATACCTTCAACATCAGTGTTTCCGAGTTTAGATTTCGTTTGTCCCTCAAATTGTGGATCGGGAACTTTAACGCTGATAATTGCAGTTATCCCTTCTCGGATGTCTTCACCAGTGATGTCTATCTTAACGTTCTTCAGAAGGGCATTAGCATTTGCGTAGTTTTTGAAGGCACGGGTAAGTGCGCTTTTGAATCCGCTCTCGTGAAAGCCCCCTTCCGAAGTTCGAATGTTATTGGCGTATGAACTTATGTTTTCCGAGTAACCTGTGTTGAATTGGAAGGCAATCTCAATTACAACATCTGACTGGACACCTTCTATGTAGATGGGTTTCGGGTGGAGGACCTCTTTATTCTGATTGTAATAGGTGACAAAAGAGGCAAGACCACCATCGTATTGGAAGGTAGTCGGTTCCGAATTTTCTTCATCTCGCTCGTCTTGGAAATTAATGCGAACACCTTTGTTTAAGAATGCAAGTTCTCTAAGTCGATCGCGAAGGGTCTCGTGTAAGAAGTAAATCGTATCAAATATCTCGGCATCCGGCATGAATGTTGTTCGGGTACCCGTCTTGTTGCTTTTACCGTTTTCCGCTACTGCCGTTTGAGGTATACCCCGTGCGTAACGCTGTTCGTAGATTGAACCGTTTTGCTGGACTTGGACGTGGAGCCATTCAGAGAGCGCATTAACGCAGGAAGCACCAACACCGTGTAAACCGCCAGCCGTTTGGTACCCTACTTGCTCGCGACCGTCGAATTTACCGCCAGCATGCAGTGTCGTCATCACCACTTCAAGTGCCGAAATACCAGCAGTTGCATGCATGTCAACGGGAATACCCCGACCGTCATCGGCAACCGTAACACTTCCATCTCGATGAAGTTTTATGTCAATCTGCGTTCCATAGCCTGCACCGATTTCATCAATGCTGTTATCCACTAACTCTGTAACAAGATGGTGTAATCCGGCGGAACCGGTACTACCGATGTACATACTCGGGCGTTTTCTAACGGCTTCAAGTCCCTCAAGAATTTGTATGTCGCTCGCTGTGTATGTTCGTTTCGCTTTAGCCATTTATTTCGGGGCCCTCGATTAGGTTGGTTTGTATAAAATTATAATGATACTCTTTTTATTATTATTTTAAGTTACTGGGTGTAAGATACACGCTGAACTGCTGTGGTACTCGGTTCTCTAAATAGGATACCTTATTTCAACAATTTTGTCAAGACTTATCCGTGCTCTGAGAGGCAAATAATTGGCGTAGAGAGGTTTTTAAGTCAGTATCCGTTACATCAACAACTGTCTGCTCGATCTGTTCTAACGTTTCCGGTGTCGGGACATAACGGGTATTCTTGGGTATTGGATTCGTTGATTCTACTCGAGTTGGAGGGGCTGTTGTGTGAGGGGAGGATGAGGTTAGGGACTGGCGCACGTCTATCCGGATGTCTGTGAGAATAGGCTGTCCTAATTCGGCATTCAAATCTGCCATGATTCTCTCTTTGAGGAGTAATAATTCTTTTTTGTACGGGGGATATTCAGTGTAGACTTTCAAGACACCACTTGAAATTGATACCGGCACTGTTTTTTCACCCAGTGGTACGCCGAGGAGTTTCCGCCACACAGAAAAGACCTTCTGTTCGAGCATTTTGGGCTCAAGGTCGCGAGTACGTACAAATTCTGCAAGGAGATCCCGTAAATTTTGAGTCTTGTGCATTACCTTCTTATTTTCACAGTTTTATTGCTACTCAGACGCACTGTGAACTCCGATGGTGTAACTTATATTAGCGTTTTCTACTGTCAAGACGCTCGGTTGCTTTAGATAGTAGAGAAGAGGTTCAGCATCTGTAGTCGTAATGAAAGTTTGAGCACTTAAATTTTGCAGCACTTGTAACAGGTACTTTATACGTCTGTCGTCTAACTCCGAAGTAACGTCGTCTAACAAGACTATTGGATCTTTTCCTGTTAGGTGCCGTATTAATTCCAACTCCGCTAACTTCAGTGCTAAGGCAATAGTCCGCTGTTGCCCTTGTGATCCATAAGATCGTGCTACCTCTCGGAATATTTCAGTTTCTTGGGGATCACTTTCATTGTGTTCTCTATGATTGTGAGCTGTCGTCCTCTTCGGTTCCCTCACTAGTTCAATCAGAAAATCGTCTCGGTGAGGACCAACTGAAGTTGATCCTCGCTGTAAATCTGCTTCGCGGGACGCATTTAGCGATGTGTTAAAATGCTTGGCGACCTTGTCTATATCCGAATTACGCGTTAACATATCGCCTGGCATCACCGCTGGACGATATGTTAACGCAAGGCTTTCTTGAGCACCGACGAGCTTTAAATAGTTTGCGATCGCGAAGTCCTTAAGTTGGTCAAAAATTTCCAACCGCTTTACGATAACCGCAGTGCCATGCATGACCAGCAATTTGTTCCAAGCGTCTAACTGCGTGATGCTTGTAGACGTTGCACGAATCTGTTTTAACAATTCATTTCGTTGTTTAAGGACAAGGTTATATTTTTGCAAGTTTTTTAAATATTCGCTGTTAATCTGTGAAATCAGCAGATCCAAAAATCGCCGGCGTTCTGATGGACCTCCCTTCACCAATATTAATGATTCTGGTGAGAAAAACACAGCGTTGAACTGTCCGATCCATTCGGAACGTTTCGTCTGCAGAATGCCGTTTTTCTTTAATGTGAACTGTCCACGCGTTCGCTTCAGTGCTTCAAGTGAAACTATATCGTTACGACCATTCCTGAGTGTCCCTTTTAGATAAAATCCGGATTCATGATGCCGAATCAATTCAGCATCATGCGTTGCACGATGAGATTCAGCAGTGCATAAAAAATAGATTGCTTCAAGCAAACTGGTTTTTCCTTGAGCATTGCCACCGACAATTAAGTTAACAGATTGGGGAAAGTCCACTTCGCAATCTATATAATTACGGAAATTGCGCAGGACGATGCGGTTTAATAACATCTGTTTTGAATCGCTTTGGAGATGAAAATTTTTGTTTTTATCTATAACATTGAACGACTATTTTTGATACATTTTCAGCGGCCCTACTGTACCTACTAAGTACTATATATAAATTTATATAGTACTTAGTAGTAGTAGTAGGGGCTGTGGATAAGTGGATAACTC
>RKRO01000190.1 GCA_007571355.1 Candidatus Poribacteria bacterium
TATTGATGCCGCTGATATAGAGAACGGGTGTCTACACGTTATCCCCGGAAGCCATAAGCAGGGCGTGCGTGAACATAAGGAACTTGAAGGTTCACAACAGGGAGAGTTTAAACAAGCAGTGGGTGCTCGTGATGAAGATGGCGTTGCGGTAGAGGTTCCTGCTGGCGCAGTCATCTGGTTTAATAGCCAAGTCCTCCATAAAAGCACCGATAACCACAGTGAACGTTTCCGACGTGCAAACATCGCGCACTATATCAGTGCGAAAGCAGAATGGACACGTCCTGAGGCAGTGAATAAAAAACGACCTCCGATGTGGATTTGTGGTAAAACTTACCCCGGTATGGCAGATGAAGTTCAACATGACGTTATACCAATTTTACAATCCGATTGACTCCTAACGAAAGGGCATTATCATGAAACTACGGTTTACGATTATCTATATATTGCTTCTTTTGCTGCTGTCATCTTCCGATGCAAACGTTCCGTCCCGATATGCGAAGCAGTCCGTTGAATGGTTTCAGAGCGAGGAAGGTCGCCGTATTGCCGACAATGTTCTCACTTGGCAGACACCACTCGGCGGTTGGTCCAAGATCAGAGACACTGCATCTGAGCCGTTTGATGGTAAAATTGAGGATCTGCACGCAACGTTCGACAACGGTGCGACCATTGACGAACTACGGTTTCTTGCCCGGGCGTTTCGCGCGACAAGCGAGCCACGCTACCAACAAGCATTTCTCAAAGGTCTTTCTCATATCCTCGAAGCGCAATACCCGAATGGCGGCTGGCCACAGTTTCATCCACCAAGCAAAGGTTACCATCGTCACATCACCTTCAATGACAATGTCATAGCCCGCATTCTCGGACTTCTCCGGGATGTCTCCGAATCTTCCGACTATCCGTTCCTGAAAACAGAGGACCGCACGAAGGTTGAAGCTGCGCTAACCAAAGGCATTGACTGCATCCTACGTACACAAATCAAGCAGGATGCTAAACTCACAGTCTGGTGCGCGCAGCATGACGCGAAAACGCTTGAGCCTGCATGGGCGCGTTCATACGAACCCCCGTCGCTCTCAGGTGCCGAAAGCGTTCGTGTCGTACGATTCCTGATGTCACTTGAAGAACCCACGCCAGAGATTATCGCCGCTGTTGAAGGAGCCATTGAGTGGTTCAGGAGCGTCGCTATCCACGGCATGCGTCTTGACGAGTTTACCGACGCAGAGGGACAGGACGATAGGCGGATCGTAGCGGACCCAGACGCGGGCCCGATCTGGGCACGTTTCTATGAACTCGGCAGCAACCGTCCAATCTTTCTCGACCGCGACTCGGTGGTCCGTTACGCATTTTCGGAGATCGGGCAGGAACGCCGCACCGGATACGCCTACTACGGGAACTGGGCGGCCGGGCTCCTCACAGATGAGTACCCACGGTGGAGAGAAAAGCACAAATTCTCAAAGGAGTGACCGACTGATGGATACAAAGACAACACCCGAAGAACGGAAATTTGGACTGACTGCAGAAGAACGGATCTCTTGGGAAGGGAACGGCTACTTTATCCGTTACGACGTTTTCATGAAAGATGAGAATGACTTTTTAGCACAAATTGCAGATGACATCGCCACCGGTAAACGTCCCTTCCGTGCAAAAAATATCCACCAAAATGCGTTGGTCAGAGATGGAAAAACTGAAGCATCGGGTACCTACGCGATGCACTGTATTCATCATATAAACAATTATTCGCCTGAATTCCTTGAACGGACCCGCGATCCGCGTCTCACCGATCCGGTTGTTGACTTAATAGGTCCAAATATCCTCGGGCTCAACAATCTGTATATCTGGAAACCGCCAAGGATCGGTCTTGGTTTCCCATGGCATCAAGATAGATGGTATTTCAATAGGCAGTATAAGACGGACAAGACCGTCGGCACGTGGACAGCCATTGACGCATCAGATGTAGAGAATGGGTGTCTCTACGTTATCCCGGGTAGCCACAAGGAGGGGGTTCTTGAGCATGAGGACCTTGAAGGCTCACAACAGAACGAGTTTAAGAGCGCGCGCGGTGCCAAGGACGAAGATGGGGTCGCTGTTGAAGTGCCACCCGGAAGCGTCATCTTTTTCGACAACCGTCTCCTCCATAAAAGTACAGATAACCAGAGTGGCCGCTTTCGTAGGTGTAGTGTTGCTCATTATATCAGTGCGGATTCAGAACGTCTACCGTATAAGAACATAAATCATATTAAACCGGTCATGTGGGTTCGGGGGGATACATACTCCGAAAAGATGGAACCCGTCTATCGTGACGCTTTGCCGATTCCAGAAGCACAGGAGAATTAATGGACACAAATACAGCACAACCAGAACAGAAATTTGCGATAACACCTGAAGAACGAATTTCTTGGAAAGAAAACGGATATTTTGTCCGTTGCGGCGTTTTCACGGAAGCAGAAAACGACAGCTTACGACACATCGCTGATGATATTGCCGTGGGAAAACGACCGTTCCCGAAGACGAATATCAATCAAAACGCATTGGTGAGAGACGGAAAAGTTGACGCATCGGGTATCCGTGCGATGCACAAAATCCATCATGTGAGTTGTTACATCCCAGAATTCCTTGCCCGTGTCCGTGATCCGCGCCTAACGGATCCGATCGTTGACCTACTCGGGCCAAACCTCTTGGGTCTCGGCAATCTGTATATCTGGAAATCACCGAAGATTGGCTTAGGGTTCCCGTGGCATCAGGACAAATGGTATTTCAACCATCAGTACAAAACTGAAATGACCGTCGGCACATGGACAGCGATTGATGCCGCTGATAAAGAGAACGGTTGTTTGTATGTTATCCCCGGTAGCCACAAATATGGCATTCTTAAGCATGAGGACCTTGAAGGCTCCCAACAAGCGGAGTTTAAGATCGCACGTGATGCCAAAGACGAAGATGGCGTTGCTGTTGAAGTGCCACCCGGAGCCGTCGTTTGGTTTAACAACCAACTCCTCCATAAAAGCACGGATAACCACAGTGACCGCTTTCGGCGGTGTAATGTGGCGCATTATATCCGCGCAGATGCCGAACGTATACCTAAAAAGTACGTAAAAAATATCCGTCCTGTGATGTGGGTTCGCGGGGATACATATTCTGAAAAGATGGAACCCGTTTATCGCGACGTTTTACCGATCCCAGAATCCGAGTAAAATATGAAACCCATTTATAACCGGTCTTCAAAATTGACATCATTGTGTATGGCTGCAGTCGTACTTGCGCTCATGCTAACTTTCCATACCGGGTGCAGTATGCCACTCGTCAAGGCGTTAAGCGATGTCAACATCTTTACAGATGCTGAGGAGCTGCAATTCGGTAAAGCCTACGTCGCCCAACATGAGAAAGCGGTGAAACTCTACACGGATCCCGTTGTAACAAACTATATCAACGCGCTTGGGCAGTCGCTTGTACGCCATAGCAAGCGGAGCAATATCCGTTACACGTTCAAAGTCGTCGATAAAAAAGGGGTCAACGCCTACGCAGTACCGGGTGGGTTTATATATATCCACCTTGATCTCATCCGAATGGCAAAAACGGAATCGGAATTAGCGTTCGTGTTGGGCCACGAAATTGGGCATATTGTTGGGCGGCACTCCATGAAGCGGCTCACGAAAGTTCACGGGATTGAGCGCATAAAACGGATAATTTTAGATGATGAGTCCAGCGAGATAGAAAAATTAATTGCAGAAATTCTTGCCGCGGGGCTGCTCTTTCGGTACAGTCGCGATAACGAGCGGGAGTCGGATTTTTATGGTGTGCAGAACGTCTACGATGCCGGTATCTCGCCAGAAGGTGCTATTGGATTCTTTGAAACTTTACGAAACCTACAAAAAAGAGAACCGTCTACCTTAGAGAGATTAATTTCTACACATCCGGTGCATAACGAACGGATCACAAACATCCGGTCTCATATCAAGAACTTGCCGCCGAAATCAGGACTTCGGCGTGACACATCCAGTTTCCGAGCAGTCAAGAGAAGGTTAGCCCCATAAAGTAAATGTAGATTCAAACGTACTTAATAGGAAACAGGACTTTTTTTAATAAATCGCCAATGTAAATTGCACTCGGCAACACTTCACACTCCGCCCAACATCCCGGGCATTTGATGTCTACAATCATTTATAGTTTCGGTACATACAGAGGAGACCCCACGAATAGATGTTTCGTATACATAAACAGAAATTTACGGATTTCACCAAGCTTACAGTGGTATTTGTTTTATGCATTGCGATCACTGCCCCAGTGACTGCGGAAAGTCCAGACTTCCCTGAGCGGATGCCGATCATTGAACGTCCCTTCTCGAATGATCCTGACAAGTTCAGTTTCGCTATCATCGGTGATAAAACCGGGGGAGGCTTGGACAAGTGGCCAGTATTCGACCGCGCAATAGATGAAATCAACACGCTAAAACCTGACTTTGCTATCATGGTCGGCGACTTAATACAAGGAGATACAACAGACCTCAAACAGCTCACAGCAGAATGGAAAGAATTCTGGCAACACGAATCCGATTTAATTGTTCCATTCTTGCCACTGCCCGGCAACCACGACATTACCAATCCAGTGATGTACGACTATTGGAAAGAACACATTGGGCGCACCTATTCGGCGTTCGTCTACAAAGATTGTCTATTTATAACACTAAATACCGAGGAGTGGCAGGGCCCGACGCACGAAAAGTGGGATTGGGAAAAAGAAGGGTGGTTCGGCGCGTCACAGATTCAGTACGTCAAAGATGAATTGGCACGGCATACGGTTGTTCGGCATACGTTTGTCATGATGCACAGACCTATATGGCTGTACGACAATTCAGGTTGGGAGCAGATTGAAGAAGCACTCGGTGATCGGGCGTACACCGTCTTTGCTGGACACTACCATAACTTGACGCTGCATACCCGGAATGATCGCCGCTACTTTGTCCTCAGCGCAACCGGTGGTGGATTGACCCCGCAAGATGTGCCGGAAGCCGGTGCCTTCGACCATTACAGTATTGTGACGGTGGATGGCGACGAGGTTAACGTCGCGATTATCAAACCGGGGAACATCTATCCTGCGGACATCTCAACGGCGGTTTTCAAAGAAAGATTGGGGAATTTGCTCACCTTTACACCTCACTTTAACAGAGATAGAACTGAAGATGTTAACAGCGGGAACCTTGAGATAGCGATTAACAACACCCTTGAAAAACAGGTAACCGTCGAAATCGCTTTCGATCCAAGTGAACATTGGCAGATTTTACCACACCGGTTAACCTTTGAAGTTAAACCTGGTCAATCGGCAAAAAGTGCTGTCGCACTCAGTGTCCGTTCTGATACCTTGGTACCCCTTCCTACCTACAACTACTCGATTGGATACGGGGGCGAACAATTACGAAAGGGGCGGAACCTCTTTCACCCGATTGACAGAGATGATATGCACGTGCTTAAAAATTGGATGCTTCTGGGGCCCTTTGACCTCGGCGTGCCGGAAGCACCTGCTGACCCGCATGCGGCTCCGCCAAATTTTCTTACTGCACCCGTACCGGAATTCAGTGCAGATATGACCTATAAGGGGCAAACAGGCGAAATCACTTGGCAAGAGCATCGTTCAGAATCGGAACGCGTCAATTTAAATGATGCTTTTGGTAACGCTGAGTTGGCGTACGGTTTCGGCACCTCTTACATCAAGAGTCCTGATGCGCGGCATGTTTTTGCGCAGATCGGATGGGGAAGCAATCTCGGAAAACTCTATCTTAACGGCGTTGAGATTTATAGTGCTGCGACCCCGGGCAAACATCTATTTTCTGGGTGGGCACACTTTGAACTGCCTCTGAAACAGGGGTGGAATACCTTGACAATCCTGTCTGGAGATTATAAGGACTGGTGGGATTATCGGATGGAAATTGCAGATGCCACACACGCGTTGCAGTTCAGCACCAAACCCGCCGATTCCCAAGATTAAGTGGTTAACTCAACACGTTCTTCAAAATTTGACAAAAGACCCTCTACACGTTATACTTGAAGCGAGAGAATCATTCGTAAGGAAAAGAATTATGTCTTACCTAAATCCGGAACTTCACAGAGACTGGAAAACGAACGGTTATCTGAAGATCCCGCGCTTTTTCTCCACCGAAGAAGTGGGGTATCTACACACCTGGGTTTCTGAAATCTCATGTTGGGAGCCGACATCCGACAAGTGGATGCACCACTACGAGTCTACGCCAGACGGCCCGCGGCTATCGCGCTCAGAAAATTTTGTGCCGTATCACACCGGTATGAAAGCGACTGTGACGCGCGGTAAAGTGTTAGATGTCGTCTCTGAGTTGATGACGGAACCGGCAGTCCTCTATAAAGAGAAAATCAACTACAAATACCCGGGGGGCGGTGGCTACGCTGCGCATCAAGACGCGCCTGCCTATGAGTTTGTTGATTACCACATTACATGCCTGATTTCGGTAGATTCAGCCACAGCAAAAAGTGGATGCCTCTATTTTGCGCCGGGTCGACACCAAGAAGGGTTCATCGCACTGGACGAAAAAGGCTGTGTTGCCCCCAAAACCGCTTCGGTGATGAAGTGGATCGCTGTGCCGACAGCTCCGGGGGACATTCTCCTTTTCGGCTCTTACATCCCACACAAAAGCCCGGCAAATCGTTCCGAGCAACCGAGACGCATTATCTACCTCACTTACAACGCAGTTTCACAAGGCGATTGGCGCGAAAAGTATTACGCAGACAAACGACAAGCGTTCTCGGAATATGCGGAAGACGGTTCCAACCGAGACAAACAAATTAGCAAAATCGCACATTTTCAAGGGGAAACAGTAAACCATGCCAACTTACATTGACCAGAGTCTTGCACAGGAGATGAAAAACGGGACAGCAGAGCAAAAAGTGGATGCGTTGTTCAACTACATGGAAACACAGGGGCAGTCGTTCTACGATGAGGTCGTGACGCAGTTAGAACACGCCCTCCAGTGTGCTGCTCTCGCGCAGCAGAACAACGCAGGCCCCACCCTAATTACAAGTGCTTTACTCCACGACCTTGGGCATATTATCTTAGATGAGCATAATGCTGATAAAGCATTTCTGGATATGGACCTGAACCATGCCCTGTCGCCGGAGGAAA
>RKRO01000269.1 GCA_007571355.1 Candidatus Poribacteria bacterium
GGAAAATGAGAAAACTGAGCACTGTCAGCATTTTCAAAGGCAGAAATTTGGCAGCAAGCGTAGGAAAGATTGCAAAATTAGCGATCATCAATCTCTTGTCGGAAGCCTCATCCCTTCTCACAAAAAAGAGGGGTTTCGGTTCCAAACCGTAACACTGTCAAAACACTACTCGTAACTTTGCCAGCGGACACTATCACATTTCCCTTAAACTTTACATTAAATTATATCACAACCTTTGGCATTTGTCAATAAAATTTTATTGATAGCAAAAATATTGCGTTTTTTTGCATGCGTCATGGCAAAGATTTACTTTGCGGTCATCCAATTATCGCCGATTCCTGCCTCTGTCCGAAGCGGTACGCGCAGCGACATGGCATTTTCCATCTCTTCACAGACAATCTTAGCGTGTTCTTCAGCAAGCCCTTCGGGGGTCTCAAGTACCAATTCATCATGAATCTGCAGGAGCATTTTTAGCGGTAACCTGTCCGTATCAATTCGGTGTTGTACATGTACCATCGCAGCCTTCATCAGGTCCGCGGCGGAACCTTGCACGACAGTATTGATCGCGAGCCGTTCACCGAGCCCGCGCCGACTCCTATTCGTAGAATAAATCTCAGGTATTGCTCGCCGTCTGCCGGTGAGCGTACTCACGTACCCGTGATCCGATGCGTGTTGGACACACTGCTGTAGGAAACGATCAATCCCTGGAAACCGCGTTTTGTAATCGTTAATGAGGGCTGTTGCCTCTTGTACGGTCATCCCTTTAATCCGACGCGCCAGGCCTGTCGGAGAAACTCCGTAGATGATACCAAAATTGATTGTTTTTGCCTTATCTCGGAGTTCCCGCGTAACCGAGTCGACCGGAACATCAAACACTTGTGAGGCGACCGCTGTATGGATATCTAGGTCCTTGTTGAATGTCTCAATTAGGCTGTCATCTTCGCTAAAATGCGCGAGGATACGGAGTTCAATCTGTGAATAATCAGCACAGATCAGTTTGCTGCCTTCTGGTGCTCTGAAGGCTCGGCGTAATTGTCTGCCAATTGCTGTCCGGATGGGAATGTTTTGCAGGTTTGGACGGTCAGACTTCAAGCGTCCCGTCGCTGTCGTTAATTGATAGAGATGTGTATGGATACGTTCTGTTCTCGTATCGACGGCATTCTGGAGTTGTGCAAGATAGGTGCTCTGCAATTTACGGTATTGCCGGTATTCAATGATTAGACGGGGTACACTTGTCTTCGGATCGTTGACATCCTCTCTGAGGGAGAGTGCCTCTAAAACGGTGACATCTGTGGAGATTTTGCCGCCGCGGGTGCGTTTCACGGGTTTGAAACCGAGGTCTTCAAACAGCACTTGCACCAGTTGGCTTGGAGAATCAATATTAAAGGGGTATCCGACTATTTTGTGAATCTCTTTTTGCCGATCATTAACGAGTTTTTCAATCGCCGTGCCCTGACGTTTGAGCTCCGCCTTATCACAGACGATACCGTTATATTCCATCTCAGCGAGAATAGGTGCAAGCGGCGATTCTATCTCACGCACCAATTCTGTAATACCCAATTCCTCAAGTTTCGGTGTCAGAAAATGATAAAGTCGTAGCGCAACGTCGGCATCTTCTGCAGCGTAAATGGTGGCTTGTGCTAACGGAACCTCATCAATTGTCTTCTGTTGCGCGTCTTCTTCATCGAAGAGTTTATCTTGCTTCGCGTCATCGTCGGTGGATGCTGAAGGACTCGAACGTTTTGTCAGCTCATCAAAAGAGATCATTTTGTGCTCCAAATGGAGCAGTGCCAATGTATCTAAATTATGAGACGGTGTCCGTGCATCAACCAATTGGCTTGCAAGCAGCGTATCAAAAACGGCACCTTGGAGTTTAATACCGTTCCTGATAAGAATACTTGCATCAAATTTAAGGTTATGTCCACATTTCGATAGGTTGGGATTTTCCAAAACCGGCTTAAGTGCAGAAATCACCGTATCTGTATGCAGATGCGTTTCAGGTTGTGGCGACCGAACGGGGACATAAACGCCTTGTTTCGGTTTCCAAGAGAAACTTAACCCGCAAAGTTTCGATTCACGATCCAAACCATCTGTTTCGGTATCAAAACTGATAATCTCCTGTGCTGATAGGGTGTTAACGAGTTCTTCCAATTGGTCGTTGGTAAGCACTGCCGAATAGTCACCGACTTCTGCAGTGTCATAATCACCTTTATCTAAAATGGCATCGGTTTTCTTCTCCAATTCCGCGACCCGTTCCTTGCGCGTCGCAGGTGCGGCTACAGACTCAGTATCTCCCCCTGCAAGTTTCGTTACAACCTGTTCATAACGTTTGAGTTCCAGTTCCTGAAGCAGCGGGCGGATTTTCTGGAGATCAAGCGGTTTGACGCGTGCTTGTTCTAAGGAAAAGCCCAAATCCGCGTCTCGCACCAAGGTTACCAATTGTTTTGAAAGCAGAAGTTGTGAGCGTGCCTTCTCTAAATTCTCGCGACGTTTGCCTTTAATCTCTTCAATGTTTTCAAAAATACCATCAATAGAACTGTACTGCTGAATCAATTGTGCAGCGGTTTTCAAGCCTATTTTTTCGACACCGGGCACGTTATCAGAGCTATCCCCCATCAATGCAAGGACATCGATGACCTGGTCAGGTTTTATCCCTTTCGTTTCCCATAACGATCGCTCATCAATAATTTTATCCTTATGAAGGTCAAGCATCGTTACGCGATCACAAAGCAGCTGCTCCAGGTCTTTGTCTCTGGAAATGATAGAGACATCAACATTTTCTGCCTCTGGGTCGTCGAGGACCGCTTGCGTAACAGAGGCGATGATGTCGTCCGCCTCCAATTCAGGTTTACCGAGTGTTAGGATACCGAACGCGTCGAGCAATTGAAGAATACGATGAATCTGGGTCACCAGATCATCTGGGGCAGGCGAGCGATTCGCCTTGTATGCCGAATAGAGCTCGTTTCGGAATGTATCTCCGGGGGTGTCAATCGCGGCGACGACATATTTTGCCCGAAGTTCCGACAAAATTCTAAGAAGCGTTCCTGTGAATCCGAACACAGCATGCGTCGGTTCGCCGGTGATGCTGCTTGTCAACCCGCCGCGAATTGCATAGTAAGTCCGAAATATTTCGGCGTGTGTGTCAATAATATAGAGCGTGTCCTTTTGTTCGTCTTGCATTATTCCGATAAGTGCCTCCTAATGTGGGAAATGCCAACGCCGCAAGGAGTCCGAGGCTGACAAGCCTGCCTCCTGTCCGAGTGCAAACGCTGTGGCAATGAGGTTCCGCTCACCCGAGATGATGTCACCAGCGGCAAAAAGCCCCGGAATCGGTTCGCCATTGCTATCTAACATCTGCATATCTTCGTTTGCGATAATCAAACCTTCTTCGTCTTTCTGGTAATCCCATCCTTCGAGGAATGGGGTATTCGGAATTAGCCCTTCATCAACGAGGAAACCGTGGAAAAACAGTTCAGTTCCATCAACCATCTCGAACCCCAAAAGGTTGGTTTTCTCACCGATGTGCCGTTTGATTTTTGTTTCAACGATATTAATTTTACGGGCTTTCACCTGTTCCAAAACAGGTGGCGACATCCCGTGGGGTCTGCCGTTTGTTAGGATTGTAATTTTGTCTGTAAAGTCTTGCGCGCCGATCGCCGCCTCGTAAATGTAGTCACCGACTCCGAGGAGTGCTAAATGTTCGTTCACGTGGAGATGCCCATCGCAACGGATGCAGACGTGCCACCCTTTTTTATTACCGGCGTACCGAAAGACGGTTGCATACTGTTTATAGAGTCGCTCGGCACTGGCATCAAATTCGATATCGGGCCATTTGTCATCAAACCCGGCGGCAACGACAACAGTGCGAGTTTTAAAATGTGCTATCTCTAAAAGGGTATTTCGTTTGAGTGTTTTTGTAGATGCCTCAAGTTCAAAAAGATCACCGTTCCGTGTGAGTTTTTGCACCAAACCATCGCGTATGTCAATACCGGTTTTACGTTTTTCGGATCCGAGCATGAAGTCAACGACAGGTCGGCTCTCCATCCACTTCATAAGTTCTTTCGCAAAGTGGGGGCCAATGATACCGGGAAAGACCGGTGCGTCTTCGATCTCCACAGATTTTGACCAATACGCGCGCCCCCGACTAAAACTTACCTTTCCAGCATGTAGCACCAAAACATGCCGCATCTGATGGCTTGCTGAGACAGCGGCTTGCGCGCCAGCAGGTCCCGCACCTATGACTGCGACATCGTAAATCGTTTCTGCCATTTCTTTTATCCTTCTGCTCCTAACTTTTCATTGAAGGAGGGGTTTGGAACCCCGCTGCCTACCTCAATCCTATTTCTTAAAACCCGTACTTTTTCCATTTCTCATTGACCAGCGCAATCACGTCTTCAGACATCCGAATCTCTTGAGGCCACTCGCGTTGGTATCCTTCCTCTGCCCACTTCGTTGTGGCATCAATGCCCATCTTAGACCCGGCACCCATCAGCGGTGAAGCGTGATCCAACACATCAACAGGTCCCTCAACGATGGTCACATCCCGTTTCGGATCGACGTTGCTCCCGACATAAAAAAGCACCTCTTCTACATTCTGAACATCAACATCTTTATCGACAACGATGATGATTTTGCTGAACATCAGCTGCCCAAGTCCCCAGAAACTGTGCATCATCTTTTTCGCTTGGAACGGGTACCGTTTGTCAATAGAAATCAGCGCGAAATTGTGGAACACACCAAACAAAGGGAGATTCATATCCACAAGTTCCGGGAGCTGCGTTTTAATCAACGGCATAAAGATCCGCTCGGTCGCTTTCCCCATATAACAGTCCTCCATTGGCGGTTTGCCGACAATGATTGTCTGATAGATTGGATTCTTGCGGTGCGTAATTGCCGTGATACGCATCAGTGGATATTCATCTGCCAAAGAATAAAACCCCGTATGATCCCCAAAGGGGCCTTCTATGCAGGTCTCGTCGGGTTCTATATACCCCTCAATCACGATGTCTGCATCGGCGGGGACGAGCATATCTATCGTCTTTGCAGGTACCATCTCGACGTTCGATTTGCGGAGAAACCCTGCAAAGAGCAGTTCATCAATACCAGAAGGCAGCGGTGCCGTGCCGATGTAAGACATTATGGGATCGCCGCCGAGTGCGATCGCTACAGGCATCTGTTGGCCCGCTTGACGGTATTCGCGATGATGCGCGGCACCGTCATGATGAATCTGCCAATGCATCGCCAATGCGTGCGGGTTTATTTTTTGCAAACGGTAAGTGCCGACATTTCGTTGACCCGTTTTGAGACTATGCGTAAAAACTTGCGGCAAGGTGATATATCGGTCAGCATCAAGAGGCCAGCATTTGATGAGCGGTAGGACATCTAAGGACGCATCATCACCGGTAAGCACGACCTCTTGGCACGCCCCTTTTTTAACCGTTTTCGGTGGAAAGTTCGCCAACTGAGACAGCATCCGAAGGATTTTTACTTTATCAAGGAGGGATTCAGGCGCGTCCAATTTAATCATGCTCTCAATTTCGGATGCGATCTGTTCAAGATCGTCAACACCGAGTGCCATCGCCATCCGCTTGTAAGAACCATAAGTATTAATCAGGAGCGGCATTTCGCTGCCCTCAACACTTTCAAACAGAAGGGCGGGGCCCTCTGCTTTACTCACGCGATCGGTGATTTCGGCAATCTCAAGGTCCGGGGATACAGTTGTTTTGATGCGTTTGAGTTCGCCTGCGCGTTCCAAGGCTTTCACAAATTCTGTAAGGCTATCGTATGCCATATAAATCCCTTCATTTTTCCAACGTAGTCGTCTTTCAACTTTGAACTTGCGGGACGGTTCGTCGTCGTGCGATTCATCGCACGTCAGCAACGGACAATGAAGTGCCCTACGACAAACAGTACCCACTATAAAACTCAATCTTGATGCAATAGTAGTGTTTGTTACGGGTTTACGATTCGCTGTTGCTTCAGTACTTCGATTTCCTGCGTAAGCACTTCAATCTGTTTTTCGAGTGTGCGGTCTTTTCTGCTGCGCCTATTTGCCAATATGCCCCATACTGTTGCGGCGATGGCAAGGATCGCTAAGGGGATACCGATGCAGGCAATGATGATGTTATTTTGTCTGTCAAAATTATTTTGAATGGTGTCAAAGTTGTTATTGACGGTTTCTTTTAGATTTGCAACTTCTGAATTGACGGTTTCTTTTAGATTTGCAACTTCTGAATTGACGACTGCCACGTCAGTTGTTAGCGTTACGATGTCGGCTTTTATAGGCTTGATTTCTTCTTGAACAATCAACCGTATCTGATTGAGGTCCGAGTCGGTTAACTCACCAAGAGCGGGCAGAGCAATTGTACAGAACAGTATGAGGGGAACAAAAATCGTTTTCATAATGTGCCTCCTAATACATAGTAAACCACATGTGCATGTGGATGTCAAACAAAAAATGTGGCCCCCGATTCCGTAAAGGGCAATTGGCTCGTTAAAAGTTTCGAAGAAGTTGTGAGCGATAGATGGCTTGATTATTATTAGGTAGGAATTTTGCGCTGACAGGTTGTGCTAGTGGATAATCA
Source organism: Candidatus Poribacteria bacterium (assembly GCA_007571355.1). Taxonomy (GTDB): domain Bacteria; phylum Poribacteria; class WGA-4E; order WGA-4E; family WGA-3G; genus WGA-3G. Next base: position 6,585 of record RKRO01000269.1, read on the forward strand.
CCATAGACTTAGGATATGTTACGCTCCGCTGAAAAATGATAACAGATCCGCAGCCAATGTTACTCCTTCAAAAACACCTACTGCTGCATCTATTGATGCTGATAGCCTTTCCATATTTACGGAACCAGTTTCGGTGTTATCTGACGATCCGATCAAAGAAATTTGATTATCTTCATCGAAAATAAAAAAAATAAGTTTGTAGCACTAAAGCACCAAAAGTATTCGTGCCTCTGCAAACACTTGTGATTTTATAGTAGTGCTTTCCATCTTTTTCTATGTCCTCATACTCACTTGACACGTGCTGAAAACTCTCAGGATTGTGCATGTGTTCTGTGAAAGTAGAAATAACACGTGGATGCGATCTGTCCTCGGATATTCCAGATTTGAAAGCTGCCAAACTAGCTTGTTTGAACAACTGTCGGACCTCAAAACTCTGTTGATCTTTCAGGTATTCCTCACATTTTTCAGTGAGTTCTGAAAGAACCTTAGGGTCTTCAGACGAAAGTAGGTTACTATGCTCTTTAAGAAAAGCACGTGCCTTTCTTGTTAAT
>RKRO01000107.1 GCA_007571355.1 Candidatus Poribacteria bacterium
AGAGGTAGCAAAGGACCTCTGCCAAGAGGCTTTTCTAAAGGCGTTCAAAGCACTTCCGAAGTTCAAAGGCGGCTCAGCGTTTTATAGTTGGATCTACCGGATTGCCATTAATTGCAGCATCGATTTTCAACGTCAGCGTAAACGAGGCAAGGTTTTTCCGTTTGAAGAGTTATTTGCTGAAGATGAGAATGTACGAAATGTAGCAGACCCGCACCCGTCTCCTGATAAAGCCCTTGAGGAGAAAGAACTCGGACGTATTATTCGAAAGGCGGTGAAGAAACTCCCGCCGGGTCAGCGGCGTGTTTTTAATCTGCGCCACCGAAATGAACTTGCAATCAAAGATATTGCTGCGCTCTTAAACAGATCGGAAGGCACGATCAAGGCACACTTGCACCATGCGCACCGCCAACTTCGAGGCATGCTGCTTCCATACCTGCAAAATAAACCGCTGGAGTGGAACGGAGAAACACAGTAGAGCGGGATTTTCATTTTCCCGCTTCATTGCAGGCAGGGCTTGTAACCCTGCCCTATCCGCAAAACCATTCTCCCCCTTTGCAGGCGAGGCAGGCAACTGTGCCCTATTTAAGATGGTTTTTTTTAAGAATACTGATATAATAGCGGGACGTTCTAAGCACAATCGTGTATTGAAGGCAGATGAAGTTCAAACCGCGTCCCGCACTCTATTTTCTTCTCCCGTATCTACTGGGTGTCATCGTAGGCAGGTGGTTAGCTGTTCCATCGTTATGGCTATGGCTCTCTGCCCTCCTCTGTTTAATCGGTAGTGTCGCGACCCGGCACCAAACGCGCTATCTCTGCTACGGATTGCTTCATCTCGCCGTTTTTACTGGCGGCATGCTCCGTCTGGAAACCGCCTCACATTCACCAATCTCCGCGCACTTTTACAACCAGCCGGTGAGTTTCTCTGGCACCACCACATATCAACCCGAACGCGGCGAAACATGGGATGCATGTTATGCCACCGGCGAACTTCAACTGCTGTCGGATCCAACGCAGGCGGTGTCGGCGAAATTTCTCATCAGGTTTCAAAAGTTAATGCCGCTTCGCTACGGCAGACAGATAACCCTCACGGGCGTTCTGCAGCAACCGCAAGGCAGACGGAATCCCGGGGGGTTCGACTACCGGGCTTACCTTGCCCGGCAGGGCATCGTCGGCATCATTGATGCCAAGGGATTGCTACGGATAGGCGAACAGGGCGGATCTCTGCCTTTAAGTTGGATAGAAGCACTCCGGATTCGGACAGAACGTGTCATTGACCATATCTACACCACATCTGGGGCAGTAGAACCCTCATTGCATGCGCAGCTGCTCAAAGGTATCTTGCTCAGCAAACGGAGCGATCTCCCAACAGAGACGCTGGACATCTTCCGAAACAGTGGCACCTTTCATGTGCTCGCTGTGTCCGGTTTGCACGTTGGGCTTGTTGCGATGTTCTGCTATTTCGGATTCTCGCTCTTTCGGTTACCACAGAAGATGCTTTGTCTATTAACCATCGCAGCAGTGCTGATGTATGCCTGCCTCATCGGTTTCCGGCCTTCCGTCTTCCGTGCCTCGCTGATGACGATCCTCTTTCTTTTCGCAACGCTTATTGACCGGGATACCGATCTCTTCAATCTGTTAGCCTTTGCGGCGTTAGTGCTGCTGCTCTTGAATCCGCTGCAGATATGGGATGTCGGCTTCCAACTCTCTTTCGTTGCTGTCGCTGCGATCGTCTATTTCGTCCCGAAAATGGAGCAACCGCTGCAGCAGTTGTGGGAAAATCAAGGGGATTCACCTTCACTGGGTGATGGCCCCGTTCCGACGAGCCTCAGGAACACCGTGGTTAAATGGCTCGTACTCTCTTATCTGGTAACCCTTGCCGCACAAATCGGGACAACCCCGCTGATCGCCTATCACTTTTTCCGAACATACCCGCTGGGTCTCATCGTGGGACCGTTTGCTGTCGGACTCGTCTCGTTGATCGTCGCTGTCGGTATGGTGTCGGTCTGCGTCGGTTTTGTCTGGCTTCCGTTTGCGAAACTGATTGCCCTCCTTAACCACGCGATTATCTCTGTTTTCTTGGCGCTGATTGGCATGTTTGGACAGACATGGGGGATCGTGAAACTAACCCCGCCAACGTTTGGAGTCTTCGTCCTCTACATCGCCTTCTTTTTGGGAATCGCGCATTGGCGGCTCACAAGCCTCATCGGATTGACCGCCTTGGCAATCTGGGTCTGGGATACCGCATTCAACGAAAAAGGCAAATTGCTGGAAGTGGTCACGCTCGACGTCGGACAAGGCGATGCAGCGTTCGTCCGGTTCCCTGACGATCGAACAATGTTGGTTGACGGCGGTATCCAGCGATCCTATTACGACGCTAAAAAGCAGAGACTCGTCGATTATGATGTCGGGAAACGGGTGATTGAACCTTACCTCGATTTTCGAGGCATCCGGAAACTTGACATGGTGGTCTTGACGCATCCGGACATCGACCACGGCGGCGGACTCGCTTATATCCTACAGAATTTTAAAATTGGACGTGTCCTCGGTATCTCCGACCTACCGATCGATTCACAGACGCATCGGCGACTCCACGCGATTGTAAACACAGACAGCATCCCGTACGCGTTTCCGGACGCTGGCGAAATCGAACTCACACCGACCGCTACATTGAACCTCTTACATCCGATAGATGCCGAGTCCGCCAACCTGCTGGATCAGGACAGGAACGACGATTCCCTTGTGATAAAGTTGACATATCGCGACGTTGACATCTTATTCACAGGCGACATCGGTAAGAAGGCGGAGGCCCGGCTCATCGCGGCTGGCATGGATCTCCGTTCGGAGATTTTGAAGGTACCGCATCACGGGAGCCGCACATCAAGCACTGCCCCGTTTATCGACGCCGTCCAGCCACAGTATGCGATCTTCTCACTCGGACAAAATAGCCGCTATCAATTTCCGCATGCGGATGTCGTCGCGCGGTACCAAGAACGCGGGTGTGTCTTACTTCGCACAGATGAAGCCGCGGCAATTACACTCCGTACCGATGGGAAACGGGGGTGGATAGATGGATTAAAGTGAGGGCGCGATCGCAATGCGAAGCGCGTCCCGACGCTTCGCTGCTGCGAAAGCAGCGTTGATATCCCCTAACCCATACGTCTCCCCAATCAGAGAGTCAAAGGGGTAGTGCCCCCGGCTCTCTTCAATGAAGCGGAGCGAGTCACCAAGAGCAATGTAATGGTAGTTGTGGACACCTCGGAGTGTCACACATTTTCTAACAAGGTGATCCGCATCAACAGAAATATGTGCATTCGGATAGACGTAGCCGAGCGTCAAACACCGTCCACCGACCGCTGACCACGCAATGAGGCTCGGCAATCCACTTGTCACACCGCTAACCTCCACACCGAGATCAGTACCCCGTCCGTTCGTCAACGCTTTTAACGCCTCATCAATTTCGCCAACAGACAGTTTAGCCGGGTTGAAGGTGTGCGTCGCACCGAAACGTTTGGCAGTCTGCAAACGTGCCTCGTTGATGTCTACCACAGCAACGATATCATAGGCCTGCTTTCGCAAATAGCACGCTGCATAGATGCCTAACATACCTGCCCCGTGGATGACCGCTGCCTCGTTAGGGTATGTCCCGATAGTCTTCAAGCCATTTACAACAGTGGCAAGCGCGCAGTTGATCGGCACAACTGCTTTGTCCGTTAGAGCGTCGGGGATGTGGTAGATGGCTGTGCCTGGACGGAGCAGGATATGTGTGGCGAACCCACCCGATAACGTTGTGGCACCTTCACTCCGCGCATGTCCATATTTGAAAAGCCTATCGCATTTCTGTGGGAGATGTCTGTCCGTACAATAGGCGCATGTGCCACACGAAGCCATGAGACTCCATGTGACGCGGTCTCCTTCACGAAGCAGTTCGCCGGTGACCGAGCGGTGCTGTGTGGGGGCTGCGATTGTACCCACGGCTTCATGTCCAAGCACACACGGTGTAGGCGCATCCCGGCGACCGGACACGGTATGGAGGTCTGACCCGCAGATGGTGGCAAGCGAGACGCGAACAAGCGTGTCCTCTGGCGTTACTATTACAGGCACTTCGCGGATTTCAAAAGGTCTCTCTGTCCCGTGGAATCGAGAAATCTGGGCTGATATTTGCATGAAACGGTCTTCCTTGAAAGATCGGTTTAAGTCCCTTCAAGTATGCCATTTTTGATCTGTTATGTCAACACAATTGCGGTTTCATTTACCCCCATTTTCTTTTTAGGTTAAAAAAAATATTTTTTTTGAGGATTTTTCTAAAAATCGCGTTACTTATATATGAGAGGCCTTTGGACAGTTTCTAATTCCACGTCACAGATACAGCATAGCCTTTGCAGAACACAACGCTCACGCAACAAGAACTGTCCAAACGATAGTATTAGTTAACGAACGTGAATCGTAGCACAAACTTCATAGTTTGTGCAGGATAAAACCTCAATGAACAGTGGACGCTACATACCTCCAACATTTATCAAACTCACGTTATCGTTAATAACAGGTATCATACATATCAGTCTAATTGTGAAAGAAGTAGGAATGATACAGAGAGATGATGCTGAATTAATTCAGTAATTCAGAGAGACAAGATCAGAAGCAGATTTCAGGAATATTGTTCAAAAGTACGAACACTCAATTTTCAATTATGCCTTGGAGTTGCTGAAAAATCATGAGGATGCCGAAGAAGTGACGAACGACACTTTCAACAAGGCTTTCCACAAGATAGATAGCCTTCGGCATGAAAATTTGCGAAACTGGTTGCGGTACATCGCCCGAAATCTTTGCAATGCCAGGTTCAGACAGAGAACCAACCAGGTTAAGCGATACGGCTATCAGCGATCTTTTGAGGGGCTGTCTGTAGAAGTCCTCGAAACCCTGTCGATACAAGTTCATCAGCAGAGCAGGGAGGACAGAACCAGAAACGAGCAGGTAGAATCCCTGCAACGTCTCATCCAGCTGCTGCTGAATAGGGACCGATGGGTGATGCAGCTCCACTATTTTGATGGACACACAAAAGGAGATCGTGGCCCTAACGGATGCAGCCTCTTTAAAGGCGGTTGAACGACGAATCGCCCGGGCACGTCAGTTGTTGCGATCCATCGTCCCGCAGTTAGAAACGTTGCTCACCCGCATTCCGAAGCAGCAGGACCGCGCGATCATGGAACGGTATCTGATAGATTTTGACACACCCGCTGAAATTGCAGATGCTTCAGGTACCTCGCCTCAGAACGTGCGCCAACGTTTGGAAGGGGTGATGAAATTATGGAAACAGAGGTTCGGGAATCAAGATGCCGAGGATTCCACCGACTCCAAAGATAAAAAAACACTTAACAAATGTTAAGTTAGGGGGGGGGTGAAATCCTTCCGGTTAGATCTATTATTTATTTTCTGAAAGCAAAGGCTTCACGGTGAGCACCGAGTACCCCTGTCGAACAAACTTTATAGTTTGTGTGCTATGGGCGCAAACTATCGTAAAGCCCATAAGAATTTCCCCTGCTTGCGTTTTCCCCCCGCTTGCAGGGGGGTAGGGGGGTATCTTCCTATCGGATGTTACGATAATAACGCCAATTTGAAAAAAATAGGAGCGGTTTCCCCAGCAGCCGCATATCCGCCAAAAAAGCAAGAGATTCCCCGAAAAGCGGCGATTTTTAGAAGAGCAACCCCCCTTGATCCTCCCTTATCAGGGGGGAGGACGACTATCAGCGGAACAGGTGATGAATCGCCCTACGACGACCTCGCCCGTTTGTGGTAGGGAAACCATTGATTGCACGTCAATTACCGAAATATTTTATTAACTTCACGAAACCGGCCTGCAGTATCCGAATTAACGACGGGTGCCTGTTACATAACACTTCACAATATCAATAATCAAAGCAATGTCGTTCCGGGCAGAGTCCAGAGGGGTATAACACGACTCACCTTCTGTGATGCATGCGTGGAAGTGGCGTAACTCTCTAACAAACGCGCTCTCCCATTCAATCGCGGGAGTCCTGCGATAGGTCGTGCCGTCGGCATCTATGCCGTGTATCGTTACCTCTGACAAGATACCGCGTGAGAAACCGGTCGGATAGGAGACGCTGACGCGTTTGGTGTCTCCATAAATCTCTAACGTCTCTTTAAAATCCCATAGGTCTGGTAGGTCTACCCATGTGGCGACACAGCGAGCCCCGTTCGGATAGGCAAACACAATACTCACGCCACGCCCATCAGACCAAACCTCTGCACTGATCACCTCGCTTGGCGAACCGAGCATCACCCGCAGACTATAGATATCGTGGATCATGCTGCCTGCAAGGAGGTAGAACACGCGTGCTGCCTTGTTGTAGATGTTGCTTTCGGGGTTCACTTGCGATAGGATATCCCCAATGGCTTCCGCTTGTGCTTTTTCGCGCGCCGCGCTGGCTGGTTTAAATGCGTCGGGAGGCACATCGTTGAACCGTTCCACATCAAATTGGCTCAGGTGCAGACTGTTATTGGGGTGGAGATGGTTAATCTGAACAAATCGGTAGCCGTCCATTGCGTCTACTTCTCGCTTGGCGAGTTGGAACGCGGGGTCATGCACCTTCATATACCCGGCTTGTGCGACCGTGCCAGCCTTATCTTGTGCTGCCAACATGGCATCCATTTCTTGCAGTGAAAAGCAGACCGGTTTCTCAATAAAGACGTGTTTCCCCGCTTCAAACGCGGCGAGTGCTACTTCGGTCTTGGGATCACCGTGGCAGAGCAGCACGGCATCTATATCTGTCTTTAGCAATGCGTTGTAATCTGTGACGAATTGCGGCACATGGAACCGTTTTGCGACGGCTTGTGCGGCACCGTGGGAGAGATCACAGACAATTGGCACCTCAAATTCACGATGGAGTGCAGTAAGATTAGGGAGATGATGGACCTGCGCGATCGCGCCACACCCGATAACACCTATTCGTACGCGGTTCATAAGTTTTGACCTCCAATAACGCCAGTTTGAAAAAATAGGAGCGGTTTCCCCAGCAGACGCACATTCACCCAAAAAGCAAGAGATGCCCCGAAAAGCGGCGATTTTTAGAAGAACAACCCCCCTTGATCCCCCCTTATCAGGGGGGAAGGCGGACGT
>RKRO01000109.1 GCA_007571355.1 Candidatus Poribacteria bacterium
GGTGTTGGAATCCCTTGAGTGGTTGAGAGATCCTGGCGATTTTACAAGGCACTACGACCGCGCATGGGAAGAGATTAAAGCGAAATAGGAAGGGCATCTCGGGAACCCGCTTTTTTGAAGAAAACGGATAGCGGCGCAACTAAAGATGAAAATCTCTATAATGCCCGAAAACTTTAAATCAAGTGTTCGGATGTGAGGAAGTGATGCCATGAAAGTTTCAAAAACGCTATTGTTCATGTTCCGTAACCCTGTCCCTCTCATCGTTTATTTGATATGTTGGTTTTTTTACCCTGTTCTGCACGTTATGTCAGAAGATCCTTTTACAGACAGATCATGGCCAGGTATGGTTCTATTAGCGAAAACCGCTTTTAGTAACCTACCTTGGTCACTTGAGAATTTTGCCATAGTCCTCTCGATAATTTTTAATGATATTATCAAAGAGGTAATAAGGAGTGAAAATTGGATTATCCCCATTCTCTTTGCTTTCATCATTGGTTACCGAGAAGCGAGAGGGAACTTAAAAGGCATTGCCAAAGAACGACAGACGTGGATGCAGTGGTACAATCGGCAACAGGAAGTGATAAAGCAAGAAGATTCCCTTGAGCAGCCACCATCAACACTGGAAGCTACGCAAGCCAACTCCTATTTCTGGAAAGCACAAAGAACACTGTTTTCTATGGTTCGCCATCCGATGCTATTTGTTCTCCATTTCACATGCTGGTTCTCGCCCTTTTTGGTATTATTCTTAATAGATCGGTCACATGTTATTGAGACAACCGGAGATTTAGTAAAAATTGTTCTTTATCTCGTTACGTTAGGCGGTATACCTGCTTTAATCTCCAGTTACCAAGAGACAAGGGGAATTGTAAAAGGTATCGCGAAGGAGGGAGAGACCTGGGCAAAATGGCATCAAAGACAAATTAACGCGGTAGCACAAGGCTACACCCTCGCCGCTCCACCACCATCGTTAGAAACTTCCTGACTGTAATAGCAGCAAGATTTCATAGAAAATATCTCATATAAACGATATTAAATAATAATCTTCGGATTTTTTTTAAGGCAGGGCAGCTGCCAAGTGCGTAGGGACGGGGGTACCCCGCCCAACATTGAAATACCATGTGCATATTTAATATTGAAACTTGTTTACAAGAATGAACCTATCATGCAAGTCGGAAAAACACTGTTATTCATGCTTCGGAACCCAATACCACTCATTATTCATTTCACGTGCTGGATTTTCATATCCACATTTCTGCTTGTTCTATCATTCTCCATGACGCTTCCACCAGAGAAAAGTCCAGATGATATTTGGGACATAATTGAGTTAGTAGGGATTTTTGGGGTGATCCTTTCGGTAATCCTTCCATGGATTGTTATGATTGCTCTCCTTACCGGTTACCAGGAGGCGAAAGGGACCCTAAAAGGCACTGCTAAAGAACGGCAAAGGTGGAAGCAGTGGTATACACAGCGACAGAACACAGAAAGACAAGACCTTGTTTTTGAAGAACCACTCCTAGAGAATACACAAGTTTCACAAAAAGCGTTGGCCCTCATAATTCGTAATCCGTTACCTTTTGTTATTCACTTCTCTTTCTGGTTTTTTGCCTCAGTATTGCTAAACACTTTACCCTTTCATTTTGGTCCGCTCGAAGTAGCGAAAAATTTAGTGGGACCGCTTCCTCAACTTGCCATAATATCTATTATCCTCGCTCTAATCGCCGGTTACCAGGAGGCAAAAGGCACTGTAAAAGGCACTGCTAAAGAAGCGGAAGCCTGGACAAAGTGGTATCAACGGCAAATCGAAGCGAAAGCACACGGATATTTCCTTGATGAGATGCCACCAACAATAAATGGGAGTAATCGCTCCATACAAGAACCATCATAAATTGTTGGATTGTCTCAATTTTTGAATCCTCTTTTTAAGCCCGATGCGGTTGCAACCGTCTGCACCTACCAGGCCTAGGAATCTAAAATTGGATAAAAAAACCGAGAACTAAATAGCCCTGCCATCTCACCGGAAAAATATTGACTTCTCACACGAAATAGGATATGATAGCGGAAATCGTAAATTTAAAGGAGCCACAATTGAGCAGACCAAATATCCTATTCATCATGTCCGACGACCACGCATCACACGCGATTGGCAGCTACGGAAGTCGGATTAACCAAACACCGCACCTTGATCGTATCGCAGATGGCGGTATGATCCTCCACAACTGTTTCTGTGTTAACTCCATCTGTACACCAAGTCGCGCGAACATTCTAACTGGCAAACACAGCCATCTCAACGGGGTCAAGACCCTAGGGGATCATTTCGACGGCAGAAGACCAAATGTCGCCAAGATGCTACAGGCGGATGGCTATCAAACCGCGATGGTCGGTAAATGGCACCTCGGACACGGCGGGGATGCCGACCCAACAGGGTTTGACTATTGGAACGTGCTGCCCGGACAAGGCCTCTATCACGATCCAGTCATGATTGAACCCGACGGTAGGAAAACCCACAAAGGTTATGCCACCGACATCATTACCGATTTCTCGTTGGAATGGCTGCAAAATCGCGACAAGGATAGCCCCTTCTTCATGATGTGTCACCACAAGGCACCGCACCGTCCATGGGATTCCGATGAAAAGCACGCTGACATGTTTGAGGACGGCGATGTACCAATGCCGGACAACTTTTTCGATGACTACGCGAACCGTTCAAACGCCGCGAAGGAAGCGAAAATGCGCGTCTTTGACCATATGACCGAAAGGGACCTGAAGATTGATACACTCGGCCCACCGCCTGAAGGATTGTCCGATAAAGAGATGGCAAACTGGAATTATCAGCGATATATCAAAGAATATCTCCGCTGTGTCGCCTCCATTGATGACAATGTGGGTCGGATGCTTGATTACCTTGACGAAGACGGCATCGCAGATGACACAATTGTCATCTACACCTCTGACCAAGGCTTCTTCTTAGGCGACCACGGCTGGTATGACAAACGGTTCATGTACGAAGAATCGTTACGCATGCCTTTCCTCATCCGCTACCCGCGCGAGATCCAACCCGGCAGTTCATCCGATGCGATGGCACTGAATATAGATTTCGCAGAGACGTGGCTCGACTACGCAGGTGTATCAATTCCTGACGACATGCAAGGCGAAAGTCTACGGCCACTCCTCAACGGCGAGACACCTGACGACTGGCGGACATCTATGTACTACCGTTATTGGATGCACCTTGCCCACCACTATGTACCCGCGCACTATGGGATACGGACGCATCGGTATAAACTTATCTACTACTACGGCGAGGCACTCGGTACAGCCGGATCCCTTGATGAACCGAAAACACCAGAATGGGAACTTTTTGATCTGGAAAAAGATCCCAATGAGATGTGCAGCGTCTACGACGATCCAGCGTACACAGACGTTGTTACCGAATTAACGCAAGCGTTATATCGACTCAAAGCAGAAGCAGGAGACGAAGAGTAGTTACCGGTTATCGGTTTGCCTCACAGTGAGCGTTAAAAAAGATTTAGTTAAGTCAAAACCCTTTTGCTGATAACCGAAAACCGATGACCGAAAACGCCTAAAAAACGGAGGCAGAAAATGGGAAATCAGAGTCCACTGAAAAATGTTGAACCCGGCATGAAAGTTACGGCACAGATGTCGCCGGAACCGAGTGAGGCAGACTTGCAGTTTGCCAAGCAGATGGATGTTGAATATGTCGTCCTCTGGACGAACGGCGAAAATGCGAATTACGACTATTTCATGAGTCGCCGCGAGATTTTCGAGAACGCAGGGCTCAAGATTTACGGATTTGGTAACAGCGATGTCCACAATCAAGATGCGATTGTGCTGAACTTGAAGAACCGCGATGCGAAGGTCGAACAGTACAAACGTTACATCCGCGATCTCGGGAGAGCAGGCATCCCGTACACGACCTATGCACACATGGGGAACGGTATCTGGAGTACCGAACGCGAGGCCACCCGCGGCGGGGCCAGTGCAAGGGCATTCAATCTTGAGACTGCCGATGAGGGGCACTGGGGCAGTAAGAAATATAGGATGCCGCTCTCACACGGCCGCGAATACACTGAAGAAGAACTCTGGGAGAACTACACGTATTTCATCAAGCAGGCGGCCCCCGTCGCTGAGGAAGCCGGCGTGATGATTGGCATCCACCCCGATGACCCGCCTGCAGTGCATCTTGCAGGAATTCCGAGGTGTATTTTCAGCAGTTTTGAAGGCTACAAGCGTGCCCTCGAAATCGCTGATAGCCCAAACGTCGGGATGTGTTTCTGTGTCGGTTGTTGGTTGGAAGGCGGCGACCTGATGGGCAAGGATGTCATAGAATCCATCCGCTATTTCGGCGAACGGAACAAGATTTTCAAAGTCCACTTCCGCAACGTCGATCAACCACTCCCGCACTTCGTTGAGACCTTCGTTGATAACGGCTATCAAGATATGTACCAAGTCGCAAAAGCCCTCCGCGAAGTGGATTTCAACGGCGTGTTAATTCCAGATCACATCCCGAGCATGGCGGGGGACCACCGCGTCGGTACAGCATACACGATCGCCTACATGAACGCCTTAGTGAAGCGAGCCAATGAGGAGGTCGCTGCGTGAGAACACTCACACGCGTCATCTTATTCTTACTGAGTCTTCCGTTGACACTGCTCATGAATGCGCAGGCTTCCGACTGGAACGACTTCCTCGGTCCACAAAGAAACGGCAAATCCGAAGAAGAGATAGACATCGCACCCTGGGGCAAAACGGGGCCACCAGTCGTCTGGCATCAGCAGATCGGCACGAGTTACGGGGCACCCACTGTTGCTAATGGACGTTTATTTATCTTCGCACGTCACGGAGATATGGCGCGGCTCACCTGCTTGGAAAGCATGAGCGGCAATGAACGCTGGCGGTTTGAATACCCAACGGGCTACGAAGATATGTACGGCTACAACAACGGCCCCCGGTGTTGTCCAGTCATTGACGAAGATCGCGTCTATATCTTCGGGGCAGAGGGGATGCTACACTGTGTACGCGTCTCAGACGGTGAAGCGTTGTGGGAAGTTGATACAATGGCGAAGTTTCACGTCGTCCAAAACTTTTTCGGGGTCGCTTCAGCCCCGGCGATTGAAGGCGAGCTGCTCATCGTTCAGATGGGTGGTTCACCACCGGGCAGCCCAAAGGATATTTGGGGATCGAACGGCAGACCTGATCCGAACGGGAGCGGCATTGTCGCCTTTAACAAGTACACTGGCGAGGTTGTCTACCAAATAGCAGATGAACTCGCCAGTTATGCAAGTCCTGTCTTGACAACTATTGACAATAGACGTTGGGGGTTCGCGTTCCTCCGCGGCGGCCTTGTCGGCTTTGAACCCGCATCGGGTGAGATAGACTTCCACTACCCGTGGCGACACCCTAAGATCGAATCCGTCAACGGTTCGAGTCCAGTTATCGCGGAAGACCACGTCTTTATTAGCGAGTCGTACGGTATCGGGAGTTCAGTTCTCAAGGTGCATCCCGGCGGCTACAAAGTCGTATGGAAAGATCGTGCAATGCGTCGTAACAAGTCGCTGGCGTTGCACTGGAACACCGCAATCCATCATGAGGGTTATCTCTACGCTTGCAGCGGGCAGCACCCGAACGGTGCAGAACTTCGTTGCGTGGCACTCAAAACCGGTAAAGTCATGTGGTCGCACCGCGTTGACGAACGCGCCTCGCTGCTCTGGGTAAACGATTACTTTATTTATCTCGGTGAATACGGACGCTTAATGCTCCTTAAATGCACACCAGAGAAATTAGAGATAATTTCACAGGTGCCCTCGCTGAGAGATAAAAACGGTCGTCAGTTAGTAAAATATCCTGCGTGGGCAGCACCCGTATTGGCGGAGGGTTATCTCTACATCCGCGGTAAAGATCGCCTCGTCTGCTTTGACTTGCGTTCAAGGACTGAATGACTATGGTTTCCACAACGTTGCTTCGATAAACCGTTCACCGTCGGGTTCCTCATCGAAGTAATATACTGTTACCACAGTTCCATCAGGGCGTTGGACGGTGCGCGGGTAACCGATGTCGGGGTCGCCGCCGTTATCGCGTAAGACGATTTCCTCGCCCCAAGTCTCCCCAGCATCGCTGCTCAACTTTGCACAGATCCGATGCGGGGCATCCCGATAGCCGTAGATGAGACACAACCTCCTGTCGTGCAGGAGGGTTAGCGTGGGTGGATTCCCACCTCGTCCGGTATCCTCCACGGGGCGGTTCACGTAATTCCACGTCTGTCCGTTATCGTCTGAACCGTAGAGATCAATCCAGTTTTTCCGTTCTTCCCAGTCCGAACCTGAAGCGTTCCCATGTCCCCGGCACCGGACGGCGACTAAAATCTGCGAATCCGATAACCGAACGCTTGCTGGCATAATCGCGAACCCCTCAGGTTCCGGTCCGACCTGAGACAACAGCGAGAACGATTCCCCACCGTCAGTCGTATGCGCGCAGAATATTAAGCCTTCCTCACCGTTTGCTTTTGATGCAGTCAGGAACACCAAGCATTCATCCGAATTTGAGACCAAGTAGTCTGTTCGCGCTGCGATGCCCGTGTACCCAAACATCGGCAGTTTACAGGGGCCGTCCCAGCTTTTACACCGATCTGTAGAGGTATAGAACCATGAGTAGGCACCGGCTCGCAGGCCGGATCTGCTGCACATCATTGCGAAATCTGGATGCGCAAAATCGACACGACTCGGTACCTCGAATGCCCCCTCCGATTCCAAACGATGCCGTTCTTCGACGTGTTCATCCGCAGAGAGTGTGCCTCTCGCCGGTAGACGACACGGTGTTTCGGAGACCTGCCATGTCTCGCCGCCATCTAAGCTGCGTCCTTGCATCCCTACAAAGGGTCTATCTCGATCCCGGCGGTGGAACCCGGCATCCGATTTGTGATACCCCACGGTAAAGCCAACGACAATCTCGTTACCCCATCCCCAGATGCCATAATTCGCCGGCCAGCCAGCATATCTGCCCGGCTCACGATAAATTGTAATGTGTTGCATTTTAGCTCTATCTCCCTCCGCTTTATAATCATTTTTGAATATAGACTCGTAAATAAATTAAATAGGACTTACGCAAAGTTGACGAC
>RKRO01000551.1 GCA_007571355.1 Candidatus Poribacteria bacterium
GCTCAGAACGGCTCACCGAACTCGAACTCCAACCCATGGTCGCATCTAATACCGCGCAAATGCAGACTGCGTTCACCGTCACGATTGATGCGAAAGAGGTGACCACCGGTATCTCCGCGCAAGAACGCGCATACACGATCCAGAAATTCGTTGACGTGGACGCAGTGCCCTCAGACTTCGTCCGTCCCGGGCACATCTTCCCATTAGAGGCAAAACCCGGGGGTGTCCTTCGGCGTGCTGGACATACTGAAGCCACCGTTGATTTAGCACGGATGGCAGGGCTATATCCGGCAGGTGTCCTCTGTGAAATACTCAACGAAGACGGCACCATGGCACGCGTCCCGGAATTGATGGAGTTCGCTGTACAACATCAACTCAAAATTATCACAATCTCTGACCTCATCGCATACCGCCGCCAGACAGAGACGCTCATCCGACGCATCGCAACCGCCGATATACCGACTGCACACGGGGAATTCAAACTTTATGCCTACGAAAGCACAGATACAGACGGTGAAAACGTAGAAACAGATAAGACCCACATCGCCCTCACAAAAGGCGACATCGCGGACGCAGCCCCAATATTAGTCCGTGTACATTCGCAATGCTTGACAGGCGATGTCTTCGGTTCACTCAGATGCGATTGTGGCGAACAACTCGAAATCGCACTCCAAACCATTGAAAAGGAAGGCAGAGGCGTGCTCCTCTATATGCGGCAAGAAGGCAGAGGGATGGGACTCAAAGGGAAACTTCGCGCCTATCAATTACAGGACAGCAACGGATTGGATACCGTCGAAGCGAATGAACATCTCGGATACCCCGCGGACCTACGTGATTACGGTATCGGCGCACAGATATTAGCCGATTTAGGGGTCCGACAGATGCGGCTGATGACAAACAACCCGCAGAAGGTCACAGGATTGTCCGGACACGGACTTGAAATCGTAGAACGTGTCCCGCTCCAAACCCAACCGAACCCGTTTAACCGTCGATATTTAGAAACAAAACGTTCTAAACTCGGTCATCTCCTCCTACATGAGGAGTAGTTGTCGGGGACTATCGGCAACGCAAAACGGCGAAAATTTAAAAAAAACATAATCAAGTTATAAATCGCGGACAGATCTCCAATCCAGTCGCGAATTAACCGAAAACCTGCGCGAAACGAAGTGGCGCGCAGCCCAGGAGCAATACATTAAAACATGTCAAACGTCTATGAAGGCCACCTCCTCGGTGAAGGTCTCGCATTCGGCATTGTTGTTAGCCGATTCAACAGTTTCGTGACTGACAAACTCCTCGCTGGGGCGTTAGATGCCCTAAAACGGCACGGTGTTGACTTGGATCAAGTCGATGTCTTTTGGACACCCGGTGCCTTTGAGATTCCGGGAGTCGCCAAACGTCTCGCCGAAAGCAAAAAGTACGATGCCATCCTCTGTCTTGGTGCAGTCATCCGGGGGGCGACACCCCATTTTGATTATGTTGCCGCGGAAAGCGCGAAGGGCATCGCACATTTGTCTGCTGACACCGGTATCCCAGTCATCTATGGCGTTATTACGACGGACACCATAGAACAGGCACTCGAACGCGCCGGTATCAAAGCAGGCAACAAAGGCTCTGAAGCCGCCATCGCTGGTATCGAGACGGCTAACCTCTATAAAACACTTGAAAAAATCCTAAATCCAAATGAAACTTAGCCCGTAATGAAATGGAGAGCAGATATACGGCAATGTTCTTCAAATTCCAAACAGAGCCTGACCGAACCGCAAGGAAAATTAAAAATAATGATTGCAATTATAGATTACGACGCAGGCAACCTCACAAGCGTTGCGCGTGCGCTGACATACCTCGGCTATAAAAATCAGATTACGTCCGACGCTGAAACGATTCTCTCAGCAGAACGCGTTATTTTTCCCGGTGTCGGTGCCGCGAAAGCCACGATGCAAACGCTACAGAAACGTGGGCTAAGTCCAGTACTGACGGACTGCTATCGGTCTGGTAAACCGATGCTCGGTATCTGTATCGGTATCCAGATCCTCTTTGAGCACAGTGAAGAAGAGGATGCCGAGTGTCTCGGCCTACTCCCCGGACAGGTCAAAAAATATCCAGCGACTGATATAGAAACGCAAACCGAGACGTTAAAAGTCCCGCAAATCGGGTGGAACGAAGTCTATCAGACGCAATCGCACCCTATCTTCGCAGGCGTTCCGAATCCAGCGCACTTCTATTTCGTGAATTCCTATTATCCTGCCCCAGAGACACCAGACATCGTGATCGGAAAAACGGCGTATGGGCTCGAATTTTGCAGTGCAATTTCACACAATAACCTCATCGCTACACAGTTCCATCTCGAAAAGAGCGGACGCGTCGGGCTAAAGATGCTCAACAATTTTCTGAACCTCTGATGGCTGACAGCTGACAGCCGAAAAACATGCTGACATTTTTCTTGACACTGCTTGTACTTTTTATTAATATTGGTGTCCACCTATTTCAGATGCAGGGATACTATCCGGCACTGAGTCACTGTTACTACGGGCTGATGATTCTCGCTGTTATTTATACGCGTCCGCGGGAACAAAATATCCTGTTTGGGATTACAACCGTAGCCAATTGGATTTACGTTTTCCACTATCCGACACGATTAGAGAACATTATCACCGCACTCCTCTACCCGTTCCTTGTGTACGGCATCATCCGTATCATTCGGCAACTCCAGATCCAGCGGCGCAGCGGTGCCGCAGAGATAGAGGAGATTAACAGCGTCAACGCGAATTTAGAGAAACAGGTCCGCGACATCTCTACACTTTTTGAAGTGAGCCAAGCCGCGAACGCGGACCTTGAATTACAAGGGCTCTTTCAACGTATCATTGAAATTCTCTCCAAAAGACTCGGCATTTACCGGGGGGCTTTGCACCTGTATGAAAACGGCAAGGTTGTCACTGCGGTAGAAACCGTCTTAGGGCTCACACCTGCTGAGATGAAGCGCGGCACAGACGATCAGATGGAAGACATCCAGAGACAGGTCCTTGCATCCGGCAAGGCTATCGGGGTCCCGCAAACCCGGCGACCGCGCGGCTACGTTAAACTCTTCGAGCCAGAACGTGTCGAATCTAAAGATGTCATCGCCTTCTGGTGTATCCCTATCATTGTAGAGGAACACGTTATCGGCACGTTGACAATCGACAAGGCATCAGACGAGTTCTCAGCAGCAGATGACCGACGACTCCTAACGATTATCGCCTCGACCATCGCGCAACGCGTCAAAATCCAGCAGACCATCGACGCACTCGTCGAATCAGAACGCATGGCGACGCTCGGAAGGTTAGTCCGAACCATCGCACATGAAGTCCGAAACCCCTTAGGCAGCATCCGACTCGGAACACAACTCCTCCGATCTACGGAAAAAGACGCGCAATTCAATACCGATCCGAACAAAGTACAACTCTCACAAAAAGAGATTCAAGAATACACTGCAATTATTATCAAAGAGGTGGACAGACTCAACCGATTTGTTGAACAGTTGCTCGCTTTCAGTAAACCGGCGATGCAACTTGCAAAAGAGACCGACATAAACC
This sequence comes from Candidatus Poribacteria bacterium, assembly GCA_007571355.1. Classification (GTDB taxonomy): domain Bacteria; phylum Poribacteria; class WGA-4E; order WGA-4E; family WGA-3G; genus WGA-3G. Next base: position 3,570 of record RKRO01000551.1, read on the forward strand.
GACTGCTTGATAACAGTCTTGATATCTGCCGTCCCCAATTGGAGCAACATGCAATTACAGTCATTACACAATACGGCACGAACTACCCACAGATAAAAATAAATGAAGACGGAATAACCCAAGTCCTTCTGAATCTATTTTACAACGCCATTGAAGCCATGGATACAGACGGAACGTTGACAATCCAGACCGGATACGAACAAGAGACAAAAACCGTCCAGATCCGAGTTCAGGATGACGGACCCGGCATTCCACAGGATGATATTCCAAAGTTGTTTGATCCGTTTTATACGACGAAACAGAAAGGGACAGGACTTGGGCTTTACATCAGCCAAAAGATCCTTGCCGAACACAGCGGGAGCATCACAGTCGATCCAAACCTCGAAGTCGGCACAGCATTTGTCATGTCGCTTCCTGTGCATTAACGACGGATAGATGCATTTACAATGCAATAGAGCGAAATCCTGCCAGGACGGCTCAACGGCGAGGCATGTGAGAATATCGAACCGCCCCAACGAACCGTAAGGAAAATTAAAAGCATGTCGAACCTTGTGCTTATTGCTGACGACAATGAGAGTTTGCGACACATACTCGCTGCCACGCTCGAAAAGGCAGGCTATAAAACCGTCAAAGCCAGAAACGGTGCCGAGACCCTCACGTGCGCTAAAACGGAAGATATTGATGTCGTCCTGCTTGATATCTGGTTAGGCGACGCAAATGGCCTCGAATTAATAGCGGATATCCAGCAGCATAACAGTACCGCTTCAATCATTATCATTACAGCGCACGGCACCACCCAGACCGCTATTGACGCGGCGAAACGACGCGCGTACGGATACCTTACCAAACCGATTGACCAGAAGGAATTAATAAGCCTCGTATCGCGGGCCGCCGCCGCAACAAGCCAGACGAAGAACCTAAAAACGTCAATATCGCCAGGGGTGGATAGACACGGGAAAATGGTCGGACAGAGCGCCGTCATGCAAGAGGTATACCTCAAGATTGGACGTGCCGCTGTCAGTGATGAAACCGTCCTCGTCTTAGGTGAAAGTGGAACAGGTAAAGAACTCGTCGCTGAACTGATTCATCAAAACAGCCCGCGCGCACAAAATCCGTTCGTAGTCGTTGATTGCGGCGCTATGCCTTCAAGCCTCATTGAGAGCGCACTCTTCGGACACGTCAAAGGCGCGTATACCGATGCTCATAGTGCACGCAAGGGGAAATTTGAACAGGCTGACAGCGGGACTATCTTCCTCGACGAAATCGGTGAACTACCGATTGAAGTTCAAACGAAATTGCTTCGTGTACTACAAGAACGCGAAGTAGAACCTATGGGTGGCACGGAGACGCACGCTGTCGATGTCCGGATTATCGCCGCTACGAACCGTCGGATCGAAACCGCAATCGCGCAAAAAGCATTCAGAGAAGACCTTTATTATCGCTTGAACGTTATCCCGATTTCACTTCCACCGCTACGAGAACGAAAAGAGGATATACCCGAACTCGTAGACCTGTTTACATGTCAATTCGTAGCGGAATATCAATTGCCTGAAATTGGTATCTCTACAGCGGTCATAAAGCAACTCGCGGCTTACTATTGGCCCGGCAATGTCCGACAATTAGAAAACGCTATCAAGCGCGCCCTCGTCATGTGCTCCGGGCAAATCCTATTGCCTGAACATTTTGACACGATCCTGGAGAAAGCAGCACCCATAAGCGAACCGGGGAACCTTGATGCTCAAATCCACGCGCTGCTCCAAGCACACGTTGAACAGTCCTTGGAATCTGATGCATCACTCGGAGAACTCTATACCGAAATCCGGGAGATTTTTGAGAAACCGCTTTTTAAAATTGTGCTTGCGCACACGAATGGAAATAGAAGTAAAGCAGCGGAGATCCTCGGTATCAACCGAAATACGCTCCATACAAAACTTGTTGAATACAAAATTTTTAAATAATCGGCTTCTGTGCCTCGTTCCACTTCGTTTCACGAGGGTTTCCTATAAGTTTCAACCCTTTTGTGTTATCGAAATGTCTGAGCACCTGACTTGCTGGAACTACATTGAAACTGAATAGAATCCGCCTGAATTACCGCAAGGAACATTTAAGAAATGGATTTAGCAAAAGTGATGGGTACCGTCGTTGCGACGCGAAAAGACCCGAGTTTGGAAGGCTCACGCCTCCTCATTGTCCAACCTTTAGACGAAAAACGGAACCCTATTGCTGAACCGACCGTTGCAGTTGATACGCTGCACGATGCAGGGGTCGGAGAAATCGTCTACATCGTCACCGGCGGCGATGCCGTAAGCGTGATCCCCGGAAAACGAATGCCCGTTGATGTGGCTATCGTCGGGCTCGTTGATTCTATCTCTCTGACCGAGGCACCGAACACATCAGAAAATACATCATCAAAAATGGAGACGTAAAGATGTATATCGCCAAAGTTATCGGCAAAGTCGTTTCTGTCCTTAAACATCCGGCATACCAAAATCGGACGCTGCTGCTCGTTCAACCGTTAAGCGTCAGGGCCGAGCTCGTTCGGACACCCACAATCGCTGTCGATTACGTCGGTGCCGGTGAGGGCGACACTGTTATTGTCGGCGCCGGGCCCGGTGTCGCCCAAGAGGTCTTTGGTGTTGAAGATGCTCCGATCCGTGAACTCATCATGGGTATCGTAGACCGAGTCGATATGACATTACAGGAGGAAAAAACATGAAACGCCCTGTCTTATTAAGCTCTTGTCTTCTATTCTTATGCTTGCACCTCAATGCGTGTAGGGTTGCGCAAGTGCTATCCACCCAGTACAGTGCCAACATAGCGAGCGCTGCCTACGGCACTGAAGCAAATCATCCCGGTATGATCGACGGTAACCTCGAAACGCTCGCGACGCTCCCAGCAGAAAACGATCGAAATTTCATCATCCGATTCGCTGACGTACACCCTGTCCGGAAAATCGTTATTCACAACGGGAATCTCTTCCGGTTCGAGATGGACTATCTCAATGAAGAGACCGGTGAGTGGGAGACTTTCGATACGATCATCCAACGACGTAATGTCGGTGATGAAAGAGCACAAGCAGAATTCATCTTTGATCGGTTGAATTTCCGGACGAAGATGATCCGTGTTGTCGTTACGCGAACCGTTGATGACGCAATAGTGAACAAAATTATCGCAGAACCCGGAGATAAAGTCGTTAACCAGCGTACAACGCTTGCCGGTCATTACTATCCACACTTCCGCGTGATTGAACCTGCAGTGGCGCAGATCCGAGAAATTGAGGTCTATCACCTCGCTGGAAAATAGGTAACCCCACATTCTGTAGGCGGGGTTTGTAACCCCGCTATGCCGTTCCACGCTAAGTTTTCGTACGGCTAAATCCCACATTTTTCTAAAGTAAAACGACATAACTTGCAACAAACACTATAAACATTTCTGACTGCTTACGGATATGCTATAGTAAATCCTATAATTATTTGTGCACACGGTAACTCGTAGGGTCTGGGTCACCCAGCCCTTACAAACGTGAAAAGTGTAAACATATTTTACGATTTTACTATAAAA
>RKRO01000171.1 GCA_007571355.1 Candidatus Poribacteria bacterium
CACTTCTACGACAAGAATCGGATTGAGGAGGGTGTCAAAGGTGTCATCCTCAAAACGCGGCTCACCGCAGACAACAACAACATCTGGATAGAAGTAAGAAACCTCCGGACTGGTCCGGACGCGCATTTCGCCAGCGAAGACTTCACATTCGCTCTCCATCAATTGGTTGTTAATTTGCGTAGCAATATCCAGCGTAATGCGATTGTGTGAGCGACTTGCCCCAGACATCGCGAGGATCTGCCCGTTGTGGTATTCGTTCTTAAAGGGCTGCTTATGTTCCCAAGCAAGATATTCCTCGGGGGTCAGATAGGTATATGCTGTAAGCGTTGACATGCTTGCCTCCGTGAATCAACCTTTTCGTCAAATTATTTTAACAAATTTTTAAGGAAAAATCAAGATGTCATTCAAATCTGTCTTTATTGCTGTTTTTCTTGGGACCGTCCTGATCGTCATTGCCCTAATTTTCAATGCAAACCGCCCGGCAACAGACACTAACCAACCGAGTCCGGACTTTGTGCGGGCGACGGGGAAGTGCGCAACATGCCACCGGCGAGAGACATCAGCGATTATTCACCAGTTTGAACGCAGCGAGCACGCGAAACACGGGGTAAGTTGCCTGGATTGTCATCGTGTTGTAGATGGGCAGGAGCAACAAGCACACCGAGGGTTTATTATCGCGAAACATCTAACGGCGAAGAATTGTAGCGAATGTCATTCAACGGAATACACACAATTTCTACGGAGTCGGCATGCTGCACCGGCCTGGGCTGCAGTATACGGGGCAAGAGACTTTACGGCAGAACAGATCGCCTTCGCTGAAAAATACCACAAAGGTGCTGTGGAGCGTCCTGCGAACCGCTTAGCAATTGCGGAAGGTGAAAGTGCTATTAACGTCGGGTGTTTAGGATGCCATGATATAGGCAAACCGAATGCCGATGGTTCTATCGGGTCCTGCACAGATTGTCATGCAAGGCATTCGAGCTCCGTGGCACTGGCGCGCGAGCCGGAGACTTGTGGGCAATGCCACATGGGCCCCGACCATTCGCAGCTTGAAATCTACGGTGAATCCAAGCACGGTGTTCTTTACAACGCACAGCGTACAAAGATGAATCTTACCGCAGCACCGAAAACGTTAACGACAGCGGATATGTCGGTGCCGACGTGTTCGACCTGTCATCTGAGCGGTTTAGACGGTTTGAATGTGACACACGATACAACTGAGCGGCTTTCATACTGGCTCTTTGCCGCTGTTTCGGATAAGCGTCCGACCTATCAGCAGGGACAAGATGCGATGAAAGAGACCTGTCTAAAATGTCATGCGCGTTCACAAGTCGAAAAATTCTATCAGGAAGCGGAAGGCGTTGTTGCGGATACGAACGAGAAAATTAACGAAGCCGTCGCACTGATGAAATCCCTTCGGGAAGACGGTATCCTCACAGATACACCTTTTGATGAACCGATTGAGTTTCTCTACTTCGACCTCTGGCACTACTACGGACGAACTGCGAAGCACGGTGCTTTTATGGGCGGTGCCGACTTTGTTCAGTGGCACGGAAATTATGAACTTTTGTTAAAGATGACGGAGCTGAAACAAATTGCCGAAGAACTCAGAGAAAATGGTAGCGAACAATAGCGGTTTCGCTGCCAGATTGCTTGACATTTTCATCGTTGTGAACCTTGCGTTTTTGGCAATAGATGTGTTTGTTGCGCACTCCGTTAACGCGTTTGCACACACTGCGGAATGGGTTCCTTTTTATTTTTCGTTAGGTGCCCCCTGTCTGCTTGTGTTAACGGTATTCACATCTGAAAAGCGATGGAAACAGTGGTCTCGGTTCGGCATCGGGGGCAGTGCTATTTGTATCGGCATCGCAGGTATGCTCTTTCATCTGAATAGCCATTTTTTCTCCGATCTGACCCTTAAAAATCTCGTTTACACTGCTCCGTTTGTGGCACCCCTCGCTTTTACAGGGGTGGGACTTCTCTTAATCATGAACGGCATGATCGACGACACTGATTTAGAGTGGTCCGAATGGGTCATTTTCATGGCGGGTTTCGGATGGTGTGGCAATTTCATTCTCTCCGTTTTTGACCATGCGCAAAACGGTTTCTTTAATCCATCTGAATGGTTGCCGGTTTTTACGAGTGCCCTTGCTGTCGGGTGTTTGGCAGCACTTTACTTCGTACCGCGCCACGCCTATTTTCTTAAATTCTGTGTGGTGGTACTAGGGGTCAATTTCATCGTCGGAATTGCTGGATTTTTCTTCCACATTGGGGCAGGTTTGCAAGTAGCGTCGGTTAATCGGGTGGACGGGTTTCTCCACGGTGCTCCGGTGTTTGCGCCGCTCCTGTTCCCGAACCTGTCGCTACTTGCCATGTTAGGTATCTGGAAATTGTCCAGCAGAAATTGAGTGTCTGCTAATGTATGCCTGCCTTTAGTTTCCCCCATGTTGTGGTGAGTTTACCGCGCGGTTCTACATCTTGCGGGGTGTTCATGACTTTTTGGATGTCCGCTTCACTCAGGGTTTTTTCATAGAGTCGGACTTCGTCGATTTTACCGAGGAAATGATCCGTAGGCCGGCCGTTATCGTCGCCTCCGATCCAGAGTTCTAAGTCGGACGTGGCAATCGGTACATCGTTGTCTGCTTCGCCGTCAAGTTTGCCGTTTACGTAAACCCTCAACGTTTTTCCATCAAACGTTCCAGCGAAGTGGTACCATTCACCGGCTTTCCAATTGGTTGTTTTGGTTTCAGCAAAGGTGTTGTTCGGTTTAACGAGAAAATCGATGCTATTTGCGTTGCCGAAATCGCAAATAACGAATATGGAGTTATTCTTGACCATCAGTCGCCGTGAGGTCATTACGTCAGTGGGACTGAACCATGCCATGAGGGTGACATTTTCCTCAAGGTCTAATGCGTCGTTATCGGCGACGGCGACGTGGCTGCCCGCGCCATCGAATTCTAAAGCGGTGCCGAATTTGCCGTCGACCCATTTGGGTGAACCGACAAATTCTCCGTCGTGTCCGTTGCCGGTGATATCTATGGCTTTCTTGCCTCTTCCCTCGTCAAAAGGCCAATAAGCGACGAGTCCGTCTTTTGCGACGTTAGCAATACTAAGACTGGGAATAATCACGAGGGCGCATAGCGACAAAACAAAGGTAATTTTGAGCATTATAGGTTCTCCTATGTAAGCGCGAAATTTTGGGTTTTTATCTTGGGGACTTGTCAATATTATAACATATTTTGGCAAAGGAAGTGTAGGAAAAATATTGTCTGAATCAGAGTTTATAGGATTTTAAGATGGGTAGGATTAAGACGTTTTATATTCCGCGCACGTTCTGTTAGAGACAATATGACTATAGCACGGTTAGTCGGTATCGATCTATGATTGAGTCCGATATTCTTCACGAACAGGTCGTAAGAAGAGGACACCAACTTTTGCGAATCGCTCACAGATCGCCTCGGCGGTTGCATTACACCCATTTTTGTATAGAGTCCGGACGGTTTCTTCAACTTCGTTCTGCTGTGTCTGTCCCAGGAACCACAGTTCACTCTCAGGAATTTTCAAATAAATTTCTCCAACGTTCTTAGGTGTTATCAAGACGTGCTTCTGCAAGGCTTCAAGGCGAATGTCAAGATATTTTGCAAAACACATTTCGCCCCGCTGGGGCTTTATTCGGTAGAGTGCCCTGGCCCTATAAACATTTCGCCCCGCTGGGGCTAAAGCGGGGAGAGTTTATATCCTGCTATAGACATTTTGAAGAAACACGCAAGCAAAACCTCTTATAGGGCTAATCCTATAGGTTTAGAGATAATTCATTGCACGGGAAACGGGCGATGAATCGCCCTACTACTAACTTAATTGGCGATGGAGGGATCGCTGTTCTATAAACATCTTGAGTTTATCCGGTAAACCCTGATTTAAACGATCAACCAGCACGTTCAATGGACCAATGCCGATCGGTGCTTTGGACGACAACTGCACCTGGCAGGTCCACCTGGGTTAGCATTTCGTTGACTTCGGCAATGGTGAATGCGGCGAGGAAGGAGTCGTAGTATAACTTCTGTTGATAAGGGGTGTCATCTGCAGCATAACGATCAACAAACACTTGCGCATCCGCTGGCGTTTCTGGACGGATGAGGTCTCGGATAAGCACAACGCCTTTGGGCCGGGTAACTCTGCCCATCTCTTGGAGTGCCTGCATCGCATCGTGGATGTGATGCACAATGCTGTTAGAGATGAGTCCCTCAAAGGTGTTATCGGGGTAGGGTAGGGTTTTGGCATCGACAAGTTCAAGGGTTATTCGATCCGTGAGACCGGCATCTGCAACATGGCGTTTCGCTATCTTTAGCATCTCTTCGGACAGGTCAATAGCGGTGATGTGGATATCGGGGCAGCGTTGTGCAAGGAGGATGGGGATTTGTGCGGGGCCGGTGCCGACATCGAGAAAGTGTCCGACACTTGCACCGAGTGCGATAACACGGTCTACGAAAGCCTGATCAACTTCGCCATGCCCCATCGCATCGTATGCCTCGGCGGCTTCGGCTGTGTCCATAACTTCTGGTTCTACAATTCGGTTCATTTTCTGACTTCCTGATGAGTTCAGCAACAGTTCGTGCGTTTTCCTGGATCTGGTCGGGTTGAAATTGTGTGTACATTCCGACCGCCATCGCATCTGTCGGTTTGATATTTTCAAGGGCGAGTTGAAATGCTTCACGCGGTTCGTTTCTGCCAGCGGCTAATACTTTTATAGCGATTATTGGTGTCTGTATCGCTTGTATAGCAGCAAATGCTGTGTCCCGATCGTCTGGCAGATAAAGCTCCCTATGTTTTGTATGATTATACAATGCACAGACATAAAAGTCAACATCATATCCATCAGTAGAGCAGTGCTTGAGGATCAGTGGATCGTGTGTGCCGATTCCGACAGCACAACCGAGGTCTCGGATGTATTTGAGGCTTTCGTGTAGTGAACCGAGTCGCCCTTCTGCATACAACTTATCGGTCGTCCCGCCGTGATGGTAGATAGCCATCGGTCTGTAGCGCGCAATAATCTGTAGGTATTCGTTAAGATCGGCGTATTCTGTATCTTTGGGGGTTTGGGCAATCCATTGGATGGTGCCGCCTGCGTTCCAGTATTCGTTGAGGACGCGCATGATATGCCTATCGGCACGGGCGAGGACGGTGTTGATTCCGTTCGCCTCTGCTTGCCGAAGGTCTGCGATAATCTGCTGCGTCGTATAGTAATCTATCATTGCCTGTGATGCCGCTGCGGAGCGGTGTGAGATGCCACTATACGGATTGCCGCCGATGATGAGCCGCGTGATATTATGTGATGCGATGGAAATTGTCGGTAACTGCATCGTATTATCTCGTGGTCTCCGGTATTTCATAGGAGACGCTAAAACTCTGGGAACCAACGCTGGGGTTTTCATCCCTTTGTACGAAGGTTTTGTAAATTACACCGTCCGTGTCCGTGTAAAACATAAATTCGTAGAAATGACCCGTTGGCAAATATGCTTCCGTTCCGCGTTGAAGATCGCTGGGATGTCGGCGAGAAAGGACTCGGTGTTCTTGTCCTTGTGGATGCGTCTGTACAAGCATCTGCGTCTGCCAAATGTAAATTATTGAACCTTCCTCATCGTTGCTTATTCCGTGAGGGGTACCCCATTCCTGAATAACCTTTGAAATAGGTTGTCCTGTCCATGATTCCAGAGATTCCGTAGTTTGCTGTATCTGTTTTTCTGGTGATGGCTGTGGTGGATTCATTAAGAATGATGGTGCCGCGCATCCCGCAGCGAAGAGGCTTACGATAAATAGAGAATATAAAGCGAATGTGAATCTGTTCATTTTCAAAACTCCTGATGATTTTGGGTTTTCTCTTGTCTGGACTATCGTCACTGATACACCCGAATTTCTCGAATCACAATATCCTCAAAGGACATTTTAGTTTTACCACTCAATGGTTCTCGTGTGGCGTGTGCTAAATCACGATTGGCATAGATAGAAATTCGCAGTGCCTGCGCTGGTCTGTCAATGTCAATGCGTATCACGTCGCCGTTCTCGGACCTGGCAATCTTATGACTTCTCACTGGTTCAAAGTGATGTAATTTTTCGTTTGCTATTTCTGTGGTCGATGTGTCTACTGTGAGACGATAAATGGTTGAAATTGGATGCACCGCAATGTAAGCGACATGCGTAAGCGTATCAAGTTGAATCAGTGCCTCCGTCTTATGTTTCCCTTCTATCCAATCGCCGTATCGGGAACTGTGCTTATAAGCAGCGTTATCCTTTTCAACAAAGCCTTTTACCTTCAAGGAACTATTTGTGGCAAGATTGCCATCAACGAGTTTTGGATACGCTTCACAGGATAGGTGTGTAGCCGCTATTCGTTTCGGAAGCGGTGCGCAACCTATCGTGAGTAACCACACTCCGATTATTATCACATATACACCGAAAGCGTAGGCTCTACGTAACATCGGTTTTACCTCCGTCTCATTTTCTTATATAGGTTTTGTAAATTGCTCCGTCTGGACGCGTATAAAATACAATTTTAAAGGTGTGGTCTGTTGAGATATTCTCCCGACGTGCTGCTTGCCTATTGCTGGAATGGTGTCGGCGTTGAAATTCCGATATATGTACTTCTGGTCCAACTAAGAATTCCCGCACAGGTATTATCCAAGTATAAATCTGCCCACCTGTCCCATCATTGGCACTGGTGACTTCGCTGGGTGAGCCCCATCTCTGAGTCGCTTTTGAGATGTGTGTGCCCTTCCATTTGTCCATAGTTTGCTGCATCTTCTCATCTTGTATGGGTTCGGACTTTTGTGCCAAATGCGCTGGTGCCGTACATCCTGTTAATAAAATGCTTCCGACAAACCCCAAGCATAAAGTCAACGCAAATCCGTTCATTCTCAAAAAGGTCTGTTGAAAAATTCGGGACCTCACAATAGGCACCTCCATGATGCGTTTTTCAGGTGAATACGACTTGTGCTAAATAATGTTGTAAGGATAGATATTTCCTTATGCGAGGACAAGGTCTTTGCGTTTCATCAAGGGGCGTCCGAGGCAGTGATTGATGAAAGCACCGAGAACACAACT
>RKRO01000292.1 GCA_007571355.1 Candidatus Poribacteria bacterium
GTGTGAGGTGTGTCTATTCTACCCAGAAGATATGGCTTCGTTCAAAGAGGTCGCCATCCAAGTAGATTTCGACGAACCACTCACCTGTAATATCTGGTAGGTCGATGTAAAACCACGTAATTTTGTCGCTGGTTATTGATGTGAGATTCTTTTCTTCTGTCCAGAACGGTGGATCGTCAAGTTCGTCTTCTGGTGAATACCACGAGACTTCAATTGTGTGTTCTTCTGTGATATTTGCCCATAGGAGCCACAAGTATACGTGGTCGTTGAATTCGGCGGAAAAGGTGTTTGTTATGCCGTCGGGTCTGTCGTCAAAGATGCTGACTGCCAAAACAGAATCGACAACCATCGGTTCCCCGCGGCCTACGTCCGTGAATCCGCTTCCCCCGGAAGCCTCCTCACTACACCCGGTTAACGCGAGCGTCAACGCCAATAGGGCAATGCCAAGCATAGGATATGAAGGTGTACCGGATATCTTGATGCATGTGTGAAGTTGATGCATGTGTTGCCTTCTCTTTTATTCTGTGTTAGTCGTGCGTGCGGTTGGCTCCTACGTGAATTGGGTTTGTATGGCGAATCGCGAGGCTGGGAACACCTCAGCCAAAACACTCGCTCTTACCGCACTGATGACTGTTTCCTATTATTTTAACAGACGTTTAATTTTTTGTCAATAGATATGAGCATAACAGAGTGTGCCTACTGTTTTCGGATGTCAGCGTTTTCCTTTCGTTTTCTGTTGACATGCACCGGTTTTTGATGGTAGACTCAATCCACTATAGAGGAGCGTTTTATGAGATTTGATACGGTTATTACAGGTGGAAGTATTGTTGATGGAACAGGTGAGCGGGAGCCGTTTGTTGCAGACATCGGCATTCAGGGGGACCGGATCATTGCGATCGGCGACCTTGAGAAGGCAGAAACCGCTCATCGGATTTCAGTCGTGGGCCAGGTTGTCTGTCCGGGATTTGTTGATGTGCATGTGCATTCCGAAATATCTTTGCTGGGTGGACGCGACCAGTTCGCCGCTGTGAGTCAAGGCGTAACGACACACTTAGCCGCGCCGGACGGCTTTGGGTGGGCCCCTTTGCCGCCGGAGCAGGCGCGAGAATTGTGGCACTACACGCGCTTCGCTTATGGCGACGCAGAACTATCGCTTGACTGGCAGACACCGGATGCGTATCTCGGTATATTCGACGGGTGTATCCCGGCGAATCTGTATCCGCAGGTGCCGCATTGTGCGGTTCGAGTCGGTGCGATGGGGTGGGACCCGCGGCCGGCGACTACCGATGAACTAAAAGCGATGGAACGCACGACACGGGCGTGGTTAGAGGCGGGTGCGTGTTGTCTCTGCCTAGGATTGGATTACCAGCCCTCTGCGAATGCCGACCTGAACGAACTCGTATATCTCTCAAAGGTCGCTGCAAGTTACGACGCAATTTACGCCGCGCATATCCGGTATCGTCTTCTCGGTAGAAAACAGGCGTGGGCGGAGACAATAGAGATTGCACAGCGCGCCGAGATTCCTGTGCATATCTCACATGAACGGGTTGACGATGAAGCCGCTGAGATACTTGAACGGGTTGAGAAAGAACAGATAGATTTGACCTTTGAATCCTACCTCTATCCGGCTGGCATGACGCACCTTGCAATGATGCTCCCGATGGAATATCAGATCGGTGCCCCCGATGATATGTTAGCACGCCTTGAGGACCCTGAAGTCCGAGAAAAGTCGATTACATACTTGCGAGGCGAATTACGCGACGGCAGTCAGATTGTGGGTTACAACCGTTCGGGTCGATTTATTGGGATGACGCTCGCTGAAGCCGCCGAAAGTGAAGGTAAATCTAACGCAGAATTCGCCTTTGACTTTATCTGTGAAGAAGCCGCGATTGAGACTTTCGTGATGCCGTGGGCAACGCCACCCGAAGAAAATGAACGCGTCCTGAATCAGACAGCACGCCACCCGCGTATGATGATCGCGAGCGATGGTGTTTACAATATCCCGCACCCGCATCCCCGGAGTTATGGATGTTTCGTGCAGTATCTCGGCAAGTTCGTACGTGAACGTCAGTTGGTCTCGTTGAAAGAGGCGATCTACAAGATGAGCGGTTTCCCGGCGGAACGGTTCCGACTCCACGATCGCGGCAGAATCCGTCAAGGTCTTGCGGCGGATATCGTCGTTTTCGATCCAGAGACTGTTGCAGATAAATCTACCTGGTTTGATCCTTTGCAATCGCCTGTCGGTGTAAATTGGGTTTTTGTCAACGGCGTTGCAGTTGTCAAAGATGGGAACGTGACAGGACAGCTGCCCGGGAAAGTGCTGCGTCAGCAGCGATAGGCGGGGCAACAGGGAGGTAGAGGGATGTACGATTTGACGATTATCGGTGGCGGGAGTGCGGGACTCGTGCTGGCTGTGGCGGGTGCAAGATTAGGCAAGAAAACCGCGCTTGTGGAGAAACATCGCATCGGTGGCGACTGCCTCTGGACGGGATGCGTACCTTCTAAAGCCCTCCTGAAGGCGGCGAAGGTGGCGAATTACATCCAAAACGCAGAGAAATACGGTATCGCTATTTCAGACGCTCTGCCTGACTGGCAGCGTGTGATGGCGTATGTGCGAGGGACACAACACGCCATCGAAGAGGCACACGACAACCCAGAGCGATTCCGCGAAATGGGGGTCGATGTCATCTTCGGAGACGGGCATTTTGAAGCATCCGATACCTTCGTCGTATCGGATACAGAAAGCGGCGAAACACGCACGCTCAAAAGCAAAAGGTTTGTGATCAGTACGGGTTCGCGTCCAGTTGCTCCGCCGATACCCGGGTTGGAAACGTGTGATTATCTTGATAGTGAAACCGTTTGGGAGTTGGCAGAATTTCCGGAACGGCTGCTCGTCGTCGGTGCGGGCCCGATCGGTATTGAGCTCGGACAAGCATTTCACCGGCTCGGTGCCGATGTGACGATTGCCCAACGAAGCGAACGTATCCTCACAAAAGAGGATACCGATGTCTCCAAACAGGTGTTGCGTTATCTGTGTGAGGAGGGGATCAAGATTCGACGCAATACGAATATCGTGCAGGTTAACAAGAATCCAGAAGGTATAAATGTCACATTTTCGAGATTACAAACCCCTCCCACCAGCGATAATACGAATGGCGGAACCGAACAGACATTTGATAAAATCCTGATTGCGACAGGCCGCGCGCCGAATGTAGAGGGGTTAGGGCTCGACAAAATCGGGGTGCAGGTCGGCAGCCGCGGGATCGAAGTTAATAACAGACTTCAGACGAGCGTCAGAAATATCTATGCTGCAGGTGATGTGATTGGGCACTACCTGTTCACACACGTTGCTGCTTTCCAAGCGCAGCTGCTTCTCCGGAATATCTTCTTCCCGCTTTCTAATACGATCAACTACAGCGTTGTGCCGTGGACAACCTTCTGTGATCCGGAGGTGGCACGTTGCGGTCTCACCGAAACAGAGGCACGTGAGAAATACGGCGATGTTGACGTGTTCACACTTGATCAAAATGACGTTGACAGAGCCGTTGCGGAAGGCGAGACGCACGGCTTCAGCAAGGTTATTACGAGCCGATGGACAGGAAAGATATTGGGGGTCCACCTCGTCGGTGCGAATGCGGGCGAGGTTGTCCATGAATATGTGCTGGCGATGCAACAGGGGATTCCGTTGCGAAAGTTGAGCGCGATGATCCACGTCTATCCGACGTTTTCGAGCAGTACGTGGCGTGTGGCGGGCAAATGGTTCTCGGAAAGCACACTGATTCAAACCTTACGGAGATTAATTCCATAAACCAGCGCGGTTTGCGAAACGTAAAAGGGTTGGTTTTCGGCTGAGTGCCGATAAAAGACATCACCCCGATCCCGCGTAGGTCGGGTAGCGCGCAGCGAAACCCGACATGCTACGTGCCGGTTGCAAATTTAACGAAAGCATTCTTAACTCGAAAACCCTCTATTAATGGAGTGGCGGGAGTGTGTATTGGTTAGCCAATATTTCTTCCACTATGACTGCGTAGACTTCGTTTAGGTCTTTGAACTTGCGTCGCATGTTTGTGAAGCAAGGTGTGTTGACGAGTGCCTCTGTCTGTTCATTGGTCAGGTTCCCGGATGCCAGGAGCGGGATTTCTGTCAAGCATGCGTTGATGAGGTCGTCAAGCAGGGCTGAGGCGGCCCCGTCCCGGACATCACCGTCTAATGACTTGCCTGTATTAAAAGCGGTCTCATCGCCCCCACTATTCAGCGTATTTAAAGCGTGAACGCCAATAGCTGCCCGGACCTCAGGATCAACTTTTGATAGGGCCGCTTTAACGTCCGAAAGTGGCATGCTTTCAAGGATCATGGATAGGTCGTTTACGGTGAATGTTGCCGGATTGAGGACATCTTGTGCTTCGATTGCAGTGTTGCAGGATGTCAACAGAAAGGATAAGGTTGCGATTATACTTGCAGATGTGAGTAGGATAAGTGTCAAATTTTTCATGGTTTGGTGTTCCTTAGGTGTTAACCTTTTACGACTCCGATGGGTCGGAGGCGTGCGACGCGTCTTGAGAGTCCTGCTTTGTCAACGACGCGGACGACTTCATCAACGTCTTTGTAAGCCTCAGGGACCTCCTCTTGGAGGGTACGTCTGCCTTCCGCACGGACGAAGATGCCTTGTGCTTCCAAATCCTTTTGGATGGAACGTCCTTTGGTTAAGGCGATCGCTTTCCTACGCGAGAGGACTCTCCCTGCCCCGTGGCAGGTGGTGCCCCATGTCTCCGCCATCGCCCCTGGGTTACCGACCAGCACATAAGAGGCGGTTCCCATATCACCGGGAATCAGCACGGGTTGCCCGACTTTCTGATACTTATCGGGGATTTCAGGGTGTCCAGCGGGGAATGCACGCGTCGCCCCTTTGCGGTGGATGAAGAGTTCACGTTCTTTGCCGTCAACGGTGTGTTTTTCAAATTTTCCGATGTTGTGTGCGACATCGTAGACGAGTTCTAAACCGAGTTCATCTTCCGTTGTGTCGAAAAATTGCATGAAGGTCTGACGGACGAGGTGCATGATACACTGTCGATTGTTCCATGCATAGTTGGCACTACATGCCATGGCGGTGATGTAGGCCTGTCCTTCCGGTGAATTAATCGGGGCGGAAGCGAGTTGCCGGTCAGGGAGTTTGATGCCGTATCTTTCGGCGACTTTGACCCAACTTTTGACGTGTTCGTCGCAGATCTGGTAGCCGAAACCGCGTGAACCGGTATGAATCATGACACATACATTGCCTTCACTTAACCCCATCGCGTCGGCGGCTTCTCGGTAGAAAATGCGGTCAACGGTCTGGACTTCAAGGAAGTGGTTGCCGGAGCCGAGGGTGCCGAGTTGATTTTTGCCGCGTGCTAAGGCGCGTTGGCTCGCAGCGTCGGCGTTGGCGTGTTCGAGAAAACCGGTTGCTTCGGTGAAGTTGAGGTCGTGCGGGTGTCCGTATTCGCGTTCGATAGACCAGCGCGCGCCTTTTTCCAACATCCGCCGTTCTTCTTGGAGGGTGAGCCGAATTTTGCCACTGGACCCGACCCCGCACGGGACATTCTCGAACAACTTGCCGATAAGTGCCTTCCGCTTTCCATCCAGCTGCGAGACATCAAGGTTCGTGCGGATGAGACGGACCCCGCAATTGATGTCGTATCCGATGCCGCCGGGAGAGACCACGCCGTCTGCTTTCGGATCGGTCGCAGCGACCCCTCCAATGACGAAGCCGTAGCCCCAGTGTAAATCGGGCATTGCGAGGGAATGTTTGACGATGCCCGGAAGGTGTGCCACGTTTGCGACTTGTTGCAACGCCTCGTCGCTCTTTGTGTGTTCCAGGAGTTTCTCGTTGGCGTAGACGATGCCGTCCACGCGCATGCCCTTCATGTAACTTTTCGGGATCCGCCAGCGGTATTCATCAATTTTTTGGAGGGTTACGTTTTGTGTCATGATAGTGATACTCACGATGCCTAAAGGCGTGTGCTGCTTTTGCACACACCCCTGCTATGTGATTCCTGCTTCCATCGCTCGTGCCTCTCAACGAGGGCTTACTCGGAGTCCACAGGTGTAACTTTCTGTGTATTCCACGGTAGTTGTTGGTGCATGTCACAGGGACATTGCGACAACAACGTATATTTGTTTTTCGCTGCGACATGTGAAGGTTTTGCGTGATTTCGTGCTCACACTACACACCTTTCCATAGGTGCGGATAGGCCCCATACAAGTTGTATGGGGTGGAAATCCTATCCAAAAGTGCGAATGTAATTATAGCACAAATATATCAAATGTCAAGTTTTTTGGACCGCAGTCTAAAGACTTGGGAGTGTTAGAGAATTCCCTTCACCGTTAAAACGACCGAATTCCGGTTTTCTCAAACATCAGATCCACATACGATTTTTGATCTCTGAAAGGTTGGCTGGTGGAACTGTCCTCTGCTTTTTCGTGCCAGTCCAAACGGAGGATATTATACGCCAACATATTCTCTTCAATCCATTTATCGGATTGATCCCTTCCTAACTCGGAACTGTCCCGTAACAGTAGGAACGAATTGAGACAGAATGTCCGATTCTGTTCAGCAGTTAACTGCTTTTCGAGGCTGCCGAGTGTTTCGTCTTCCAATTTTCGAGCGAGTTTCACTTTCGGATGATTTTTGTAATCCCCCGTTGTTCCGCCAATAATCTCTCTTTCCCCTTTTGGATCTATAAAAAGAATATGTGTTATATCCAGTTGTGTGTCAAGCACCCATAGCACAAAATCAGGATAATAACTGCCGGCATCGCTTTCCAAATAGATGCCAATCTTCTGCGCGTTCCGCATCAGATAGAATTCATATCTCTTATTCCGTTGGTAATGGAACTTGATATAGGTTGTCAGGTCTTCGACAAATTTCTTTTCGCCTGCGTTCAATCTATCCGGCGACACTTTCACGTCGCGATGCCCACTCTCTACTTCTTCCTGAGGCCGCATCAGCGGTTCGTAAATGTGTCGGTGTCCTCGGGGCAAAACTAACTGCAGCCTGTTTTTCAGCTGCGCCTGTGGATTTTTCTGAACATCA